>NZ_FRDI01000003.1:300000-504654 GCF_900143255.1 Desulfovibrio litoralis DSM 11393 | reverse complement strand
CCAAATTCCGGAATTGTCGGGCCGAATATCCCAAACGTTGGGGTTCCAAGGCTCCATGATATGTGCATTGTTCCTGAATCATTACAGACATAAGCGTCTAATAAATTTATACATTCTGTGAGTTCGGTTAACGACAACTTTCCGGCTAAGTTGAGTATATTCTTAGTTAAGTCGTATTTTTTTTCCGCATTTAGCTGAGTTAAGATTAAGCTATTTACTTGATTGGCTATTACTTCTTCGCCCGGTCCGGCAAAAATTACTGTTTTTGACCCTTTATTTAAAGCAAAAATAGCTAACTTTGCAAAGTATTCCGGCAACCATTGTTTGGTTTTCCAAGTTGAGCCGGGGTGAAGCCCCAAAACAGTCTGTTTACTCGTTGATTCAGAAAGAAAAACGTTGTGCCTGTTAAGGCTTTTTGTGCTTGGAATAAAGCCAAAGCCTTCGCTGAATTTTGCTAGGCTTTCCGCATTTGGTGTTGCTAGGTAAAAATTGGGGTTGAGTTCGCTCGGTTCAATATTTAAAGGGCGTAATAAGTTGTTTAAGCGTTCTATTTCGGGTACTTCCGGAAATTGCCTTTCGACATAATCCGTATATGCCAAGTTATGAATAAAATGTGTCTTAGCCTGTTTATATCCGATACGTTTGGGAACTTTTGAAAGCAGGGCGACCAAGCCACTGCGTAAGCTGGTATGAGCAGAAATCCAACAATCATAGTTTTGTTTTTTTATTTCCCTGCTAAGAGGAATAACCGAAAACAGAGCTTTTTGTTTGCCCCTTTTATCAAATTCATAAACCTTGTTAATATATGGGATTTTTGAAAAGAGCGGGCTTAAACCTTTTCTGACCCAAAAATCTATTTTTGCCTCAGGATAGGCTTTGTGTAAGTTTTCTAAAAGAGGTAAAGTTAAAACGGCATCACCTAAAAAGGCAGTATTCCAAACAGCGATTTTTTGCATCTTTAATGAGTTTTCCGGTCAGTTTTTTCTAAAATGTGAGTTTATGGTTTTAATGATGTGTGAAAAAACTTTTTAAGATCCGACTATACTTTTTATTTTTTCGATAATTTGCTGAACTCTGTGTTCATAAGTATGTTCTGCCAAAATACGTTTTCGGGCGGCGAGGGCAATTTTTTTACGTTCGTTTGGTTTGTTTAGGTAATACTTGATAAGTTCTTTTATTTCGCCTTGTTCATTATAACAAATAATTTCTTTTTTAGGTTCAAATAACTTGTCTACCTGTTCTCGCCAATCTGTGATTAAAAAGGCACCTGTAGCAGGCACGTCAAAAACACGTTGGTTGACAGCCCCCTTCATTTGGGCACTTGTACAGTTAAAGTTAATATCAATTAAAGGGTAAAAGAGCGGAAGGTCGGTATAATAGGTCATTTCTGAATGATAACGCCAAGACGGAGCGTCTTTCGGAATTAGCTCAAACCAACCTTTATCTCCCGCAATCAGTGGGTTAAAAGGTAAGATCTCTTTAACGCAAGAAAAGCGGTATTGTTTGGTTGCTTCGTAAGTTAAAAAAACTTCATAGTTTAACAGATTGATTTTTTTATCTTTAATTTTGTCATCAGTGAGACTTTTATAGATCTTGGGGTAATGTTCTTGGATAAATTTTGTAACCGAACGTTCGCTGTGTTTGGCGAAATCTGCGGCGATGGCTTCATAGTTTTCAATAGTTTCCGGCAAGCCTTCCAACCTGTCTTTAACCTTTGTAACTTTAGAAACCATAGAGTTTCCCAAAAAAGCGACTTTTGAACGTAAATTTTTTGTATCCTTAAGATTTTCTTGTAGAGAAAAGCGAAAGACATCAGTCCCAAGAGGCAAGTAATGCACCTCATTAAAGCCATATTTTTTCAGAGAATCTACATTGTCTGAATCCCATGTTAAGATAATTGTTTCGGGAGAAATTACCTTTTCAAAGGCATCTAAGACTAAGTGGGGGTTATCTACAAACCAGGAGCAAAGAGGAAGAGAGAGTTTTTTTAACAAATCAAGCAAAACCCCTTCACGGTCAACTCCCAAATGATTGATTGTAAAAATGAAATCAGGTTTAAATTGGTTTACAACTGACAAAATATCTTTAATAAATTCTTCTTGTAAGACTTCTTCGGGTATTTGAACTAAACGAAAGTCTATATTTAACCGTTCGCAAGCACTAACGATTTCTCCAATCAGAAAATAACGACTGGTTAAGAGTAAGAGTTTTGGTTTGTCTTTAAACTTCGGATATTTTACTTTTTCCCAAATATTTGCTTTTAGACTTATTTGGCAAGCTTGATTAAGATATGCATAATAATCACGGTCAAGACGCTGATAAAAAGGTAGGGCAATAGGATAAAGAGATAAATTATTGTTTTTAGCCTGCCACTTTGTAATTTCGTTTAACGCCTGATCTTTGTCTTCGGTTTCGATCCAAAAAATATTACTTTCTTTTAGTAAGGGGTTGTTTTTTATCTCAGTATATTTTTTTATTTCTTCTTCTTTGTCTATAATGGCGAGGTGAGGTTTTGGTAGGTCGGGCAAACTTTTACAAAGTTCATTCCACTGAGATATAAACTCGTTTATGGTTATTCCAAACCCGGAACCCAAAAAAACAGGAATATGTTTATAAGGATTAAAAGGCGGGGTATTGTTTTGTTCTAAATTTTCTTTGGAACAAACAATTTTTGGCACTATATTCAGTTCTCTAACTATTCCGGCATTGCCGAGCATTTCAATAGTTCTTTCTTCTTTTTTGATATGAAGATCGCTTAATTGATCGTTTTGATAGATAGGAGTAACAGTATATTTTTTTTGCATTATGTTATTTTTTTATTATTGAGTTTAATGGAAGTTAATTTATTTTTGTTTTTAACGGGCTATTGGAATTACTTCTTTTCTTCCTCATCTCTTAAAATACGTCTTAACATTTTTCCCAAATAGTTTTGTGGAAGTTCTGTTCTAAATTCTACTTGGCGAGGAATTTTATAGTTTGCCAAATTTTCTCGGCAATAACTAAGAAGGTCTTCTCTGGTCAACTCTTGTTCGGGTTTTAAGACTACAAAGGCTTTTAAAATTTCGCCTCTGGTGGGGTGAGATATTCCGACACAAATAGCCGAAGCGACTTTAGGGTGGGTCATAATAACTTTATCGACCTCAGCCGGATATACATTATAGCCACCAACAATCACCATATCTTTTTTACGGTCTACTATGGTAAAAAAACCGTCTTCGCTCATAACGGCGATATCTCCGGTATAAAGCCAACCGTTTTTCAAAGCTTCGGAACTCTCTTCGGGTTTTTCCCAATAACCCTTCATGACCTGAGGTCCTTTAATAATAAGTTCACCTTCGGTGTTTGGCGCTAAAGATTCTGTTGAGTCGTTTTCAAGGCTGACTATGCGTGCCTCTGTTCCCAAAATCGGAATTCCGATTGAGCCTGATCTATGGTGTTCAAAGGGGTTTAAGTGTGTTATTGGTGAAGCTTCGCTTAGCCCATAGCCTTCTATAATATCAACCCCAAAGTGTTTTTTAAACTTTTGCATGTTTTCAACAGAGATGGGGGCTGACCCTGAAATACAAAATTTAAGGCTTGAGACATCATGTTTTTTTAAGTCTTTATGTTGCAATAATGCGATATAAAGAGCTGGGGCACCGGGAAATAAGGTAATTTTAAACTTTTCAATGGTGTTTAAAGTTTCGGTTGGGTTAAAACGGGGCATTGGGAAAATTGTTGCCTGAATCAAAGTAGGGATCAATAAACCTAAATTTAGCCCGTAAACATGAAAAAAAGGAATGATACAGAGGCAATTTTGTTTGTTTATATCAATAGAATCCACCATGTTCTTGGTGAGTATTGCGTCTGAGCTCAGGTTAGAGTGGGTCAGCATAACGCCTTTGGGCGATCCGGTTGTTCCGCTTGAATATTGAATTAAGGCAAGTTCATCTTTAGGGTCGTTGATAACAGCAGAGTAGCGTTTTGAACCTTTTAGGAGAACGCTAAACTTAAGAGTTTTATTATTATATTCTACTTTGTTCTTTTTTTCAAAAAAATCTTTAAATATTTGAATATAGTTTAAAGGAAAGCCTAAGGCATCAGAAGCTTGAGTTAAAAAATATTTTTCTATGCTTTTCGCTTGAGGAATCAGAGCTTTGATTTTTTCATAACAGTCAGTAATACTGATAAAAAAGCGAGCCTTAGAGTCTTGGCAAAAATAAAGTATTTCTTGGCTTGTATAAATTGGATTGACAAATACAACAACTCCGCCTGCCTTTATAATTCCCCAAAAGGCAATTAGAGTTTGAGGCAAGTTAGGCAACATTAAAATTACTCGATCGCCTTTTTGTAAACCTTGTTGTTTTAGGTTATTGGCGAAGATTTCTGCTTTTTCTTGAAGTTGTTTATATGTTATTTTATAGTTATGAAATACACACGCCAAAAGCTCCGGGTGGGCTTTTGCGGCATTATCCAAAAGAGCGTATAAGGGGTCGTTAAAGTCTGTGCGAATATTGTTCGAGTTATTGTGATAAAAAGCTTGCCAAGGGTTATTCATTTCTAGCACAGACCTCTTTTATTATAACGATTAGGTTATCAAAACACATTTTCAAAGACAAAAGACTATTTTGCAAAGATATTTTAAGTCTTTTATCTTTTTGGAATATACAAACAATCTTTTGATTTTTTTTACCTGAAATTAGCTAGAAATTCCGGACGTTCACCGTTTCCGTCGAGAAAGTCCATAAGTTCTTTGGCTTCGGTAAGGCTTGAATCTTTGGCGTAAGCTCGTCTGGCGGCTTCAAAAGATTTTTCTTTTTTGTTCATAAAAGCGTATAACTTAGCTAAATTATATAAGGTTCTTTGGTGAGCTCCAAATTGTTTGATAACCTTCATATAAACTACTTCGGCCTTTTCAAACTCACGCATAACGAGATAAGCCGTTACGGCATCGGCATAAGCTTTACTGTCTTTTGGGTGTTTTTCTATTGAAAGCTCTAAAATCTCGGCGGCTTCTTTATACATTTTAGCTTGAAGCAGTCTTTTGCCTATATCGCCATAAACGCCCGGTTCAGAACCGTAAGTTTCGGCATAGCGTCTTAAAACCGCTCTTGCCATTGCGTTATCACCGCTATCGATAAGACTTTGCCCTTTTGTGAGCATGGCTTGACGTTCGTCTTCTTGTTTTTCCAGTCTGTCTCTTTCGTTTTTGGCTTGGCTTTCTGTAAGAAATTTGAGTAATATTCTGAAAATATTTACCAATTCTTTTTCTTTGTTGACTTGATAAACAATACTGGCTTTAGGAGAACGACTTAAAGTTTCTATAAGTTTTTTAACCTGAGGACAACGATTAAACTCGGCGACGGCTTCATGGTAAAAAGAAGCCGCTTCAAAGCGAGCTTTACCCATTACTTGGGCCTCGTTATATTCGGTTAATGATGCAACAATAGCCGTTAAAGCACGCTCAACTTCTTGTCTTTTGATGTATGCTTTAGCCCTGGCTATATTTTCTGTTACTGTTTTGGGTATTGTAATTTGTGCCATTTTTATTTGTCCTGTGTTCAGGCCCGCCAATAATGATAATATCGTAGAGTAACTATTTAAGTTTAATCTTTTATCCCGAGATTAAACTCTTGTAAAGTTAAATTATAGGCTTTATAGTATAAAAAGTAAAACAAAGAAATGCAGTTTTGATTTTTATCTGATTAAGCTTGATTTTTAACCGTTGAGCGACCGGAACAGAACAAAAATATTTTCCTGGATATCTTGTTTCTTTGATAAAATTTGTTTTTTTGTGTAAAACTTTAGGGTCTAGATAATTTTATTGTTAACTTACTCTGTTAAAATATTCAAAGCGTTCGCCGTGTTCTCCTTGACAGCTTAACAAAAGAAAGTCATTTAAAACAGTATTGACTATGAATTAAAATCTTAATTTTTATATATGAGGTTGATCCCTTGAACGATTTTGGTTTGACAGAAACGAATATTAAAATTCCTAAACACCTTGCTGTTATCATGGACGGAAACGGGCGTTGGGCAACTCAAAAAGGGCTTAGTCGCAGTGAAGGACATAGGGGAGGGGCGGTTGCGAGTAAAAAATTGATTACTCAATCCAGAAAGTTGGGAATAGAACACTTAACTCTTTATACTTTTTCCCATGAAAACTGGAATAGATCTGCCGACGAAGTCAGCACTCTCTTTAAGCTTTTGGTTGAGTTTTTAAACACTGAACTTAAAACGCTTGAGGAACAAGATATTAAACTTTCGGTTTTTGGTGAGCTTGAAAAATTGCCACTTGCGGCATCAAAAGCTCTACAGTATACTATTAAACGCACTCAAAATTGTAAAAGTATGTATTTGAACCTTGCTTTAAATTACTCCGGAAGGTATGAGATTGTTCAGGCATGTAAAAAACTGATAAGTGAAGGAATAAAGCCCCAAGAATTAACCGAAAAGTTATTTTCGGAAGCTTTATATTCACAAGGGCAGCCTGATCCTGATTTAATTATTCGTACTAGCGGAGAATATCGTATCAGCAATTTTTTACTTTTTCAAAGTGCTTATAGCGAATATTATTTTACTCCCGTGCTTTGGCCTGATTTTGATGAACAAGAACTTTTCAAAGCTCTAAGCGATTATTCTAAAAGACAACGACGTTTTGGAACAGCAACTTAAAAAAAACTAAAGGATATATTGATGACTCAAGACACTAATAATACTTCAGTAACTGCAAAAATTCCACCAAATCACAAAAAACGAGTAATAACTTCGCTTTTGTTGTTTTCCTTTGTGGGTTCCGCAATGTTTAGCAATGGTGGTTTTGATTTGCCATATCTGCTTGTCGGTTTGTTGATTCTTGTTTCCGCCGTTGCCCTTTGGGAATTTTACGGATTTTTTAAAACAGGTTTGATGCGTATTGTTTTAAGCGGGTTAGGTATTGTTTTAGGCTCAGGTATTATTTATGCGTCAATGGAAAACTCGCCTTGGTGGATCTTGGGTATTTTAAGTTTTGCGTTTTTTATTAGCTCTTTGTCTTTTCTCTTTACTTATGGCTGTAAAGACCAAACGCAAACTCCGCAACTACACTATATTCTTTTGATTGGTATAGTTTATATTCCCGTAACTTTACAAATTGCTTTACACCTGAATTTTTTTGAACAGGCGATCGTTTTATCGGCGACTTTTGTCTCTGATATTGCTGCTTATTATGCGGGTTGTTTATGGGGAGATAAAAAAATATGGGCAACAGTCAGCCCGAAAAAAACTTGGGTCGGAAGTATTGCGGCGTTGCTTTCTACTTTGCTTGTAGTTTTTTTATTGGGTTTAATTTTTAATGCAAGCGGTAGTCTTTCCAAACATATTTCTTATCTGTTGTCGGGTGTTTTTATCGCTGTTGCTTCTCAACTTGGTGATTTTTTTGAATCAGCTTTAAAAAGAGTTTTGAATATAAAAGATTCAAGCAATATCTTACCCGGACACGGCGGCTTGTTAGACCGCATAGACAGCCTATTATTCACATTGCCAATGGCATTTTTTTGTTTCAATGTCTTGCCTTTTGTTGTGGAAAAAGTGCAAAGCTGGTTTGCTTAATATAATCTCAAGCTAGTTGTTGTAACTGTTTGCTTTTAAAGGATAAAAATGCCTGATTATATAACAAAAATGCCTATGCCTTATAGCGAATTAAGCCCTTTAACGCCTCGCAAACTTATTATCTTTGGTTCTACAGGCTCAATTGGTAGGAATACGTTGAATGTTTTACGTCAACTAACGCCGGAAAAACGTTCATGTTTTGAAGTCGTCGGTTTAGTTGGTGGTAAAAATATAGAATTATTAGCCGAACAGGCGGCGGAGTTTCGCCCAAAATATTTGGGTATTCAAGATGTAAGTTTGATTGATCGATTAAAAGCCTTATTGCCGAGTGGTTATAAGCCCGAGTTAGTGAGTGGAAGCCAAGGGTTTAGCGAACTTGCCTCTTTAGCCGAAGTCGATATGCTAATGCTTGCCCAATCTGGTGCGGCGGGAATTAACGCCACTATTGCCGGGGCGAAAGCGGGAAAAGTGCTTGCCTTGGCAAATAAAGAGGCGTTGGTGCTTGCGGGTTCTTTGGTGAAAAAGCTGTGTGCTGAAAGTGGAGCAATTATTTTACCCGTAGATTCGGAACATAATGCAATTTTTCAAGTGAGCCACTCCGAAAACAGCAAAGCCCTTAAAAAAATTTGGCTGACTGCCTCAGGTGGACCTTTTAGGTCTTTTTCTTATGAACAATTGAAAACAGTCAGTCTGGAACAGGCGTTAAAACACCCTAAATGGAACATGGGGGCGAAAATTACTATTGATTCCGCAACTATGATGAATAAAGGCTTGGAAATTATAGAAGCCATTCATTTATTTGGTGCAAAAACTGATGAAATTAAAGTAGTTATTCACCCGGAATCTATAGTACATTCTTTGGTTGAGTTTGTTGATGGTTCTGTTTTGGCTCAATTGGGTTGCCCTGATATGCAAATCCCTATTTCGTATTGTCTTGGATTTAACGAGCGTTTAAACGCTCAACAACCCGCTTTAAATCTGATTGAACAAAAAAGTTTAACCTTTGAAGACCCAAACAATAAGCTTTTTCCCGCTCTTGACCTTGCTCTTTTAGCGTATAACTCGGGGCAATGGTCGCCAATAGTTTTAAATGCGGCAAATGAAGTGGCTGTTGCGGCTTTTTTAAATAAACAAATTTCTTTTTTAGATATCTGCAACCTAGTCGAACGAGCTTTAAACAGTAACTTGGCTCAAGCTTTTAACGCTCAGGCGTTTGATTTTGAAACGATTTTAGCCCTTGATCAAGAAACAAGAAATAAAGTATTGTCTTGGGTGTAACAGAATATTTATATTCTTTTGATCTGTCTTACTTTTATTGATATTTTTATGTCTTGATCTTTTAAAAACATAAAATTTTAATATACATTTAACATTATAATATATAAGGATATTCTTTAAATATGTTAGGAACTTTAGCGGTTGTTTTAGTTTTTGGTGGTCTTATTTTTGTGCATGAACTGGGGCATTTCTTTTTTGCTCGTCTTTTCGGTATGGGAGTCAAGACTTTTTCTTTAGGTTTTGGCCCTGTTTTATTTTCTTTTAAACGTGGTAAAACTGTATATCAGCTTGCCGCCTTACCTTTTGGTGGTTTTTGTAGCCTTGTGGGTGAAGAAAAGGTCGAAGATCTTCCCGAACCTTTTACTTTAGAAGAAAGTTTTTCCCTGCGTCCGGCTTGGCAACGTTTTTTTGTTGTGCTTGGTGGGGCTTTATTTAACCTGATTTTAGCGTGGTTAATTTGTTGGAGTATCGCCTATACTAGCGGTCGCCCCGTGATGTTGCCTGAAGTCGGAAGAACTATGGAAAATAGTGCGGCTCAGGTTGCGGGTTTAAAAAGTGGCGATAAAATCATAAATATTGATGGAATTGTTATAGAACGTTGGGAACAAATTCCCGAACTTATTCAAAACGGTGGTGGAAAAGAAGTTAAAGTTGAAGTAAAACGCCCTGATATGAGCGAATCTTTGTTTTTTCAGCTTACTCCGACTCGTAAAACGGTTAAAGATATTTTTGGCGATGATAAAGAGCTTTGGCTTTTAGGCATAGAACCCAGTCAAAATCGTATTTATATTCCTTTAGGATTTATTGATTCTGCTAAAGAAGGAATTATTCAAGCCTATAAAATGATTGATATTACCATTCAATTTTTACAACGTTTATTTAGCGGGCGTGGTAATGTTGAAGAAGTCGGAAGCGTTGTTTCTATAGCCAGAGTGATTCATGCTCAAACAGAATATGGAATAACCAATGTGTTGTTTATTGCGGCTTTAATTAGCGTTAACCTTGGGGTTATTAACCTCTTGCCTATTCCTGTTTTAGACGGCGGAACTTTAGTCTTTTTAACTATTGAGATGATTTTTAGAAAGCCCTTGCCGGAAAGTTTTCGCTATAGAGCGAGTGTCGTTGGTATGGCGATATTGATTTCGTTGACAATAATATTAATGGTCAAAGATATTTTTGTTTGGGTGCGAGATGTTTGGTTTTAGTCATCAGTAAAAAAGAAGTGTATTAGCTTGGCGTTGGCTACAGGTATTGCTTTGATTTTGTGTATCTAAAGGGAATTATTATGTTTAATATTTATAACGTACAAAAAACTGTTGATATTAAATTTAGTGGTCTTTCTTGGGAAAGTGATACCTTAATAACCACTATTGCCGATCAAGGTGTAGATTTAACTATTGAATTTACCCTTGATGAGACAGGTGAAGTTCCTATAGCTGATGAAACATTAAAAGCAAAATATCTTTTGGCAAAAAACATTATTGATCAGAATTCAAGTATTTTTTTTGATAAAAGAGACGAGGCGTTTTATAAAACTGATGAATTTATGAGTAATAGACATAAATATGCAGCGGTTGTAAACAATTCTCAAAAACTAATTTCTGAAAAAATAGAAGAAGCTCTACCCTTAGTAAAAGCTTTGTATTTACACATGAAAAATGTAAATATCCCTGAAGATATTTTATCTGAAGAAGGCAACTATATTACGTATGTTGAGCTAATGTATGTTTTGTCAGACAGGTTAAAAGGTTATTACGATCAAGCACTTGAGCATGCTCAAATTGCAAAAAATGTTGAATTTTATGATTTGTTAAAAGAGTTTATTAAGTTTTTGGAAAAATATGAAAAAAACTTTAATAACTTAATGCGAGAAAGGAAAAAAGCAAAACAACAAGCGAGTATTTCTAAAGATAAAACAAAAGAACTCACAAATAACCTTAAAGACAAAACCATAATAATTGAAGAAAAAATTAATATCTTGGCTCAGTTATGTGATTCTGCATATATAACAAAAGATACACAAACAAAATATGCCGAAACTTTAATTGAACTAATAAATCAAAAGCAAGCTAAGCTTTTTGTTGATGAAGCAAACAGGATTCTTCAAGATATTGATAAAAACAGTTATACTACTTTTATCAATCAAGTAGGAGATGGCTTTTATGGTGGTCTTAGTGAATGGCGTTCTGATGATTTACCGCCCATTACAAAAGAACAATTTATTAAAAATCTCTCTCTTTATGAGATCCAAATGTCTATTTCCAGTTCCAATAATAGGTTTGAACATCTTTTATTTTTATATGTGAAAGAAAAAGACGATTCTTTTGCCGGGCATTTTATGTGTGCAAGAGTTGAAGACGCTAAAATCACTGAACTTAGTTTAATGGGTTGATATATTAGCCTAAACCTGTGTAGTAAAAGAATAGTTTAAAATTTTTTAACCTTTTAACCTTAAATAAAAACAATGCTAAACTTATCTTTAAAACCCCAAGGGTTAAAAAAATCACTTCGCTTGATGGCAGTTATTGTGTCAATTCTTATGCTCTCCGCTTGTGGCTCAAAAAACATGAGCGGTGATGCGAACTACAAGAAAAAACAAGCGAGCATTAATTTGTTTACGCCTGTTACTACTGAAAGTGCTGTGGCATTATCTGAAACTGAGGCAAAGGCTTTAATTAAAAAGTATATGGCTTATTCGGGCGGCGAATATCTAAAAAAACTAGATTTTGCTTTGTCCCAGAGTGCGGCTTATGCGGCTAAACGTCCTAGCGACGAAATGGCGTTTATGCGTGGTAATTTAAGGGTGAAATGGTCTGATTTAAAGCGTACTAATCAGGTTTTACGAGATAATATGTCTGCCATTCAAAAATCGCCTGAATTATTGGCGAAAAAATTTACTTGGTGGCGTTTAGGTCCTGATGCGTCTTTTACGGGTTATTATGAGCCGACTTTAAATGCGAGCCGTACAAAAACAAAAAAATATTATTATCCTATCTATAAAATGCCGTCTGATGTCAGAAAAGGACAAGGCTATCACGATAGAAACGCTATTGACCGCAAGGGCGTTTTAAAAAATCGTGGGCTTGAAATAGCGTATGTGGATAGTGAAGTTGACGCTTTCTTTTTACAGGTACAAGGTTCGGGGCGTTTGCTTTTCCCTGATGGTTCTTATGTGCATGCTCTTTATGCGGGTAAAAACAACCGTAAGTATGTTTCGCTGGGGCGTATTATGAAAGAGCGTGGTTTGATTCCGCCTGATCAGGTTAATATGAAGACTATTAAGGCTTATCTCGCCAAACACCCTGATGAAGTCGCTGAATTGTTAGATACTAACCCAAGTTATGTGTTTTTTAGAGAGGCAAGTTCCGGCCCTGTTGGGGCGATTGGCAGGCCTTTAACTCCAATGATGAGCCTAGCGAGCAGTAAAGATAAGTATCCGTATGGTTCAGTGTTTTTTAGCATTGTGGCTTTGCCTGATGCGGACGGTAACCCGACTAAACCTTTTTATAATATCACTTTGCCCCAAGATGCTGGCGGTGCGATTAAAGGCTATCGACTTGATTTATTTTGCGGTGCCGGAGATAATGCCGCTCATAACGCAGGACATATCGACTGGACAGGAGCGACTTATTTATTGTTAGCGAAGTAGCGTGGTATTTATTGTTTAATCTATTTTTTATTAAACTTTCTAAGTAATAGTGTTAGTTTTTCCCCGACGCCACAAAACACACACTTTGGGTTCTCTGGTTGGTTCTCTAGTTCTGCGAGTATAGGGATAAGTTTAGAATCTTTGCCCAGTGCTATAGTGAGTGGCAGCTTTTTATTGGGTACTGCTGGATGCTCATAAAAAGGAGTAAAGTTTATTTCTTCACGAGCATAAGCGATTAGATCTGCCCGTGCGGTATCGACCACACCTCGTATAAGGTTTGCTTCCCGTATGCTTTGTGATAATTTTATATCGTTGACACTGCTATCATCTTCTAGATGCCTGATTCGGGATGCTGATCGTGCAATTTGAAAATATATATTATAGTGTTTTTGAAAATTAGCTCGCATTGCTTTTTTCATTTCACGTTTTTGTATAACCTTAATACTCGCTAAAATTAGTGAAAATAAAGTCAGCAATGAGGAAAATACATTTATATTTTGTGAGTACGTAAGAAAATCAATGAATTGATCCATATTCTATCCTTATGCATGTACAATTGTTTTTTACTTCAGTAACAATATTTTAACATTTTTTATTATTATGTAAAGTGATCTACACCAAATAGTGGAATTGATATTTCTCGAGAAGAATTTATCCGTTTAGCAGGCTAATTCCCCCCCCCTTACCCCTTCGCAATATAATCTTCTTTTAAAGACTTAATTAAACCCGCATTGCGAATTATATCAGAATTTTTCTCCATAAGTTCAGGGTGGTTGATCAGAAAATTACGAATATCTTCAAAGCTAAACGGAGTTGCGTCTTTTTTATACAAGGCTTTAATAATCGCTTCGACCAACTCAAAATCCGCTTGTTCATCAACGGTAATTCTAATTTTTCCATCATCACGAGTTTGATCATATTTAGCTAAGTTAAATAATTCCGGGTGATTGCGAATAAATAAAGTTACATGCTCACGCTCGGAGGCGAGTTTTGCCTCTGTCCAAGCTTTAATTAAGGCTTGTTTGGTAAATACTTCACAGTCTAGCCCTTCGGCAAAGCGTTCGGAGCTAATGCAATAATCGGCTTTTTGCTTTTGAACTTCTTGAATAACAGCATCGCAAATTGTCGGATCAATTAAAGGACAATCGCCGGTAATCCGCATGATATATTGGATATTTTGGTCTTTTAATAAAGACAAAGCCGAATAATAACGGTCTAAGACATCATTAATACTACCACGGAAAATAGGCAGTTTATTTTCTTGTGCAAAGGCGACCAAAGGCTCATCGCTAGGGTCATTAGTCGTTGCAAGTATAAGCTCGCTTACAAGTTTACAATAGCGTAAACGCTCGACAGTATAAGCGAGTAAAGGTTTGTCTAAAACAGTTTTTAAAACCTTTCCGGGTAGTCTGGTTGACCCCATGCGTGCTTGTAAAATAATTGCCGCTTTATACATTTTGCTTCCTGATTTATTAGCTGTTTTTTATAACACTTTTTTATTGTTTAATAAAATCGGGTTGTAAATTTTATAATATATTGTTAAGCTTAATTTTGCAATATACTTGCATAAATCTTAACTTGTATATAAAATAACGTATAATATTTCATGTCTTATGTGTTGAGCGGCGAAACTGTTTTATAAAATCGCTGTGCAGCTGTCAAAATAACTTACAGTAACGAAATTATCGTGTTGATTCAGGAGAAACTCATGAAACGTATAGTTGTATTGCCTTCAGGTATGGCAGGAATCAGAACCGCTACCAGATTAAAAAAGCAAGCCCCTTCAAGTGAGATAAACGTTATTTTACCCGGAAGTTTTAAAAATTATCCGGTTAAAGGGGTGTTTACAAATTATTTTTCCAAAAGAGTAACCGATAATTTAATTGAAAAATTAGAGGGTCGTGGACTGGGCGTTGTGAGCGTTGATGAGCTTGGGCTAGATATGTCGGGCAGAGAATTGACGATAAAATCGAAACGAGGCGAATTACCCGTGCGTTTTAGCGATTTGGTGATGGAACTTGAATCGTTGCCACGTATTCCACGCAATTTAAGGGCTGCAACAAATATTTTTCCTTGGCCTTGTCCTTATTTTTATTTTGATTTTGAAAAGCTTGATACTGCCGTACATGGCAAAAATATAGAAAACATAGCTGTGATCGGTGGGGGGCTTGATACCTTGGAAGCTCTCGGCTTGGCGTTGGAAGCTACTGTTAATACGGATAAAAAAGTTTATTGGATACGCACACAAAACAGCGGGCCGTCTCCTTATAACCCTTTTTCACCTGATATTTGGTTTTATTTGTTAAATCAACTTAACGAATTCAAACAATTGACAATAGTTGATTGGAGCGACATTTTACCGGAAAAAATCTTGTTTGAGCTTGACGGAGATAAAATAACCAAACTTATTCACCCAAGCGGTGCATCGGGTAGCGTTCAAGCCTCAAGCTTTATTTGGGCAGAATCTTTGTATGTTCAACACCCTCTAATCGGACGAGCCGGACTTAAAATTAACGAACAAGGTTTGGTAATTGCCAGTCCACACGGTGAAATTGAAAACGAAAACATCTTTTTACTCGGTTCGGGGGTTGATTGGCGACGTCTTGCCCTGCCTTTATCGAGCGTTAGAGGCGGCGGAAAGGGGGTTAGTTGCCCGATATTTACGGAAGATTCCTCTTCTGAGGTTCAGGGACGTTATCTTTGTGATTGTATTGTATCAAGCCAAAACTCAAGCCATCTGCCTTATTGGAAGAGTGCGGGGGTAAAAAGCGTTGAAATTTCTTCAAATCTACATGTTGGGCGTATTGGTTTGGGCGAAGAAGAAATGAAAGCCGCCAATATCGAATATGAATATGCTGTGGCGTTAATTCCCGTTGCTTCTTCTTATAGTTTCCAAAAGCGAGTTGAGAATGGAGAGTTGCAACATAAAATTCCTCGTGGTTTAATGATCCGTTTATTCTGTTTGAAACATAGCGGAGAAATTTTAGGAGCCCAATTTGTTAGTCATAACGTCGGGCTTGAATCTGAAGCCGTTTTAGCACTTTTATTGCCTATGATTCATAGCGGCGGAACGGTAAAAACTTTGATGAATTTAGAAGTTCCGGGGCGTGCCGGGGGGGCTTTGCGTTCTGTTGCCAGTATGCTTGACAACAAACTTCAAGGACATTTTTACAGTATTTCTCCCGATGAGTTTATTGCCTCTAAAGAATCAGGGGCAGAGTTTTTTACTATTGACCTTAGAACTCAGCACCAGTGGCAACAAAAAAATATCCCCGAAGCCGTGAATATCCCTTTGTCTGATTTAAAAAAACGTTTAATGACCGATGTGCCTCGCATGATGCCTATTGTTTTGATTTGTGAACATTCCAATGACGCTTATGCAACTTCTTGTATGTTGCATGATCTTGGTGCAAGCGATTTATATGTTTTAGACGGCGGAATGGCGTTATGGCCTTATGATGATAAACCAGAAAAGAAATAAGTTTAGAAAAGAAATAAGTTTAGAAAAGAAATAAGTTTAGAAAAGAAATAAATTAAGCCTGTTAAAATAAAAATAAGTTTAAAAGAGAAAAATTCATGTCAGAGAACAATAAAGAACAAAAGGCGGTTCAAAAAATACTGCCTGATGAATGTATCATTTTTATTGGCATGGCCGCCTCAGGGAAAAGCACTATCGGACGAGAGTTTGCCAATCTTTTGGGTTGGCCTCATGTGGATACCGATTATATTATAGAATCGGTCTATGCCGCCCCCCTACAAGCTATCGCCGACAGTGTTGATAAAGAGAGCTTTTTGGATATTGAAGCGGGGGTTTTATCAAGGCTTAATCTTAAAAAGGTTGTTATTTCAACGGGTGGAAGTGCCGTTTATCGTGAATATGCTATGGAACACTTAAAAACAATAGGTAAAATTATTCATATTGATGTACCGCTTCCGATTATTTTAGAGCGTATAGCGAGAAAGCCTGAGCGAGGTTTAGCGATTAACCCGGGGCAAACGATTGAAGATTTATATAACGAACGCAGGGCGTTATATGAAAAACATAGTCATTATACCGTTCAAGGCGGTGAAGATTCGGCTTTGAATTATGCTCAAAAAATTGTTGATTTGTTGCAGATAAAATCATGACTCAATTTAAAAACAACAATGCTGATTTGTTTGAACAATTAAGTTCAGTTCAGGCAAAAAAACAGGGTAACAGCTTGAAACAAAATAATAAAGTTAAGGGAGCGTCAAAAGAAAAAATAGGTTTGTTCCAACGCTTGGCTTTACTTTATGACAATATGCAAACAGCTTATAACCTTGTAGCAAAAGAAGCGGGCTTAGATTGCCGTGGTTGTAAAGATAATTGTTGTTACAGCTATTTTCGGCATCATACTTTTGTTGAGTGGGCTTATTTGTGGCGTGGTTTACAAGCTTTACCAAAAGATGTTTACCAAAAAATTTATGAACGTGCCAAAAAATATGTAATTGAAACTCACTTAGCCGAAAGCAACAATACCATTCCACGCTTGGCTTGTCCGCTTTTGGACGAAACAAGCGGGCGTTGTGAGTTATATGAATATCGTTTGATGATTTGTCGCTTACACGGCACAAAAAATATTATGCACCTTGAAAATAGTCAAAAATCTGAAAGCGAGATTTTAACCGAGAGCTCGTCGAAAATTCAAACTTTTCCGGGTTGTGTGCGTTATGTTGAACTTATGCATAATTTTGAAAACCCGCCAAGCTTGGATAGAACAGAATTTTATCAGGAACTGGCAAAGCTGGAGTTTGAGTTTCGAGTGAAAAAAAATATGTTAAATAGTCGTATTGATTTAACTATTGCGGAAATGATCGTTAGCGGAATTCCTAAAAATAAATAGAAAATTTAGTGTGTTAATAAGCTTGAGCTTTGTTAGAGAGCTTGTTTGTTGTAAAATTTAAAATAAATACTTTACTTTTATTGCAAAATACGCTAATAATAATTATTACTATGTAAAAATGACGAAATTATGAATCTCTCTTTTTTATAATATAACATTTAACTTTAATATAAGGAGTTTGTTATGGAACGTTCAGGTCTTATTACTTTTCAAGGAAATCCCCTTACTCTCGTTGGAAACAGCGTTAAACTCGGCGAAAAAGCCCCTGATTTTACTGTGCTTGCTAACGATCTTAGCCCTCGCACTTTAGATAGCTATAAAGGTAAGGTTTTAATTATTAGTTCTGTACCGTCTTTGGATACATCTGTTTGTGATACCGCCACACGTCAGTTTAATAAAGATGCCGCTTGTTTAAGCGATGATATTAAAATTCTTACGATTAGTGTTGATTTACCTTTTGCCCAAGCTCGTTGGTGTGGTGCGGCGGGAATAGATAAGGTTGTTACTCTTTCTGACCACAAAGATTTATCTTTTGGAACAAATTATGGTATGGCTATTAAAGAATTACGCTTGCTTGCACGTGGCGTCTTTGTTGTTGATCGCAATCAAAAGCTTGTTTATACCGAACTTGTTAACGAAGTAACCGATCAGGTTAACTTTAATGCCGCTCTTGAGGCTGCTAAAAAAGCTTTAGCTTAACTCGTCTTTGAATAAGAAAAAAAGCTCTATTGTATATAAATATTTTTTTATACAATAGGGCTTTTGTCATTTTGATTTGTATCTTGATAAAGACCATTGCAAAACTCCGTTTTGCGTGCTTTTATCATCGTTCTATGCTCTGTATGAACATGGCATAAAATGTCTTAAGTGACCAAAACAACTCATTTTACAGGAAAATTAAAATTTCCTTATTCGTAGTTTTTGGAGTGTCTTTCTAACAAAAGCCACTTAGAGGCTATTGTGTAATAGTCTCAATTAAGTATATTTCGGTTCTTCTTCTCGAATAATTTGTATAGCTTTGTTGCCTTTTACCGTTCCGGAGATTGCCTGATATTTTAAGACATTGGCAACAGTAACGTCAAAAAGAGAATCTGTGTCTGTGTCCAATAAAATGACATCGCCAACTTTAAGACGCATAAGTTGATTTCCGGTAATTTGGGTTTTTCCAAAATTTACTTTAAGCTCAACGCTTGTTTCCATAATACGTTCTCTTAAGCGAGAAACCCAAGTATGGTCAACTTCTAAGCGTTCGGTTTGGAAGCTGGCGTGGAGTTTTGAACGAATAGGTTCTATTGTTGCGTAAGGAAGGCAGATAATCAGAGAGCCGATAGCTGTTTCAAGTTCGACCTCAAAGGTAATAACAACAACAACATCACTCGGTGGAACAATCGCCGCAAACTGTGGGTTAATCTCAGAACGTACAAGTTCAAGATTGACATCATGCACAGGGCGCCAAGATTCTTCCATATTGTCCAAAGCGATTTTAACGACTTTATCAACTATGGCTTGTTCTATACGGGTAAATTCTCGTCCTTCTATTTTAGGTTGACTACCTTGACCGCCAAAAAAGTTTTCAACAAGGGCAAAGACGAGTCTGGCATCAACAACTATAATTGCGTTTCCACGAAGCGGTTCCATTTTAAAGATGTTAATACTGGTCGGAACAGGAAGGGAGCGCATAAATTCGCCAAATTTTGTCATATCGATAGAGATCGGGTTTAACTCGACTCTTTTTCTAACCGAGTTTGATAGGGCAGTAGTACAAAGGCGAGCGAAACGATCGTTGACAATTTCAAGAACGGGCATGCGTCCGCGGATTATTCGGTCTTGGTTGGCAAGGTCAAAAGAGACATAGCCCATATCGTCTGCCATTGCGGGATCGCCGTTTGTCTCGACCTCACCGCCGGAAAGCCCCCTTAAAAGAGCGTCTACTTCATCTTGTGCCAAAATCTTATTCATTGTTGCTTCCTGTGATTCATATAAGTCATATATTTAAGGGCATTATTTTCTTATAATATACTTTATCAGAATGCCATTATTTTGTC
Source organism: Desulfovibrio litoralis DSM 11393 (assembly GCF_900143255.1). Classification (NCBI taxonomy): domain Bacteria; kingdom Pseudomonadati; phylum Thermodesulfobacteriota; class Desulfovibrionia; order Desulfovibrionales; family Desulfovibrionaceae; genus Desulfovibrio; species Desulfovibrio litoralis. Next base: position 485,248 of record NZ_FRDI01000003.1, on the reverse strand, counting down.
GCTTTTTTTATGCTTTTGTGTTTGATGCAATAAACAGACCAACTATCAAGAGCTTTGTTGTCGTTTTAGTAAAAATAAAGATAAAAGTAAATATTTTAATTGCTCTCATTCAAAAAAAATAAAAACTTGGCAAAATTTTAATAATAGTGTATACTTTTTATTTAAACCTGTTGCTGAAAAATTGCAATTCTAAGTGTTTTTAGTTTGTGTAAAAAAAGCTTGACAAAAGTCTTGGCTTTAGTTTATTTGTAATCCCCATTTTACTTATTATTATAAGTCGACAGGAATAATGTTTTATTGTTATGTCGGCTTTATAAATGGCTTTTGTACAAAGTATCTACTTAAAAATTAAGGAGTTTTATTATTCCTTTAGGTTTTTTTGTTTGTGCAAATTAATAATTCCTTAATCAACTCTTAATTCCTTAGGGTCATGGTTGAAAGGTTTATATTTATCTTAATAACATATATTTTGTGTTGTATATGTATAAATATTAACTGTTTAAGCGTTTTAGCTTAAATATTCGCCAAGTTCTCTCTAAGAGGTAGTAAAAAATGCCTACAATTAATCAGCTTATTCGTATTGAGCGCAAGAAAATTGAAAAGCGTAAGAAAACCCCTGCTCTTCAAGCTTGTCCTCAGCGTCGTGGAGTATGTACCCGTGTATATACAACTACTCCAAAAAAGCCTAACTCCGCTTTGCGTAAGGTTGCTCGTGTGCGCCTTAGTAACGGACTTGAAGTAACCGCTTATATTCCGGGCGAAGGTCATAACTTACAAGAACACTCCGTGGTTATTATCCGCGGTGGTCGTGTAAAAGACTTACCGGGTGTACGTTACCACATAGTACGCGGAACTTTAGATGCTTCTGGTGTTGCTGACCGTCGTAAGAGCCGTTCAAAATACGGTGCTAAACGTCCTAAGTCTTAATGCCTAAGTTTTGCCTAAGTTTTGTATGTTACGTTTTTCTTTTGCCTTAATTTCAAGGTAAAAGAAAGGTAGGTTATTGTTGTAACCTACCTTTTTGCGGTTAGTGTCTGGTTTATCTTAGATTAAAAATACTAAGTTTTAAACGGGCTCTATAAAATACAAATTTTTGAATGTATGTGTTCTTTAAGTTTTAGCTAAAAACTATTTTGTTCACATAAATTTATAACCCTAATAACTCACTCGGAGACCCTATTATGCCTCGTAAAGGATCTGTTCCCCGGCGGGAGGTGCTGCCTGATCCGGTCTATAACAGCCGTTTGGTAGCACGCTTTATTAACCGCCTTATGTATAATGGTAAGAAAGGTGTGGCTGAAAAAATTATGTACAGCGCACTCAAACAACTTGCTGAAAAAACAAATGAAGATGCAATCAAAGCTTTTGAAAAGGCTATGGATAACGTTAAGCCTCATTTAGAAGTAAAAGCACGTCGTGTTGGTGGTGCTACTTATCAAGTTCCTATGGAAGTTCGCCCTGATCGTCAGGGTGCTTTGTCTATTCGTTGGCTTATTAATTACGCTAGAGCCAGAGGCGAAAAAGGCATGATGAATAAATTGTCTGCTGAACTTTTGGATGCATTTAATAGTCGTGGCGGTGCTGTAAAAAAACGCGAAGACACTCATCGTATGGCTGAAGCTAACAAGGCTTTTGCTCATTACCGCTGGTAACAGGAGGAAAAACCGTGTCTAGAGAAATTCCTGTTTCCAAAATGCGTAACTTCGGTATTATGGCTCACATTGATGCCGGAAAAACTACGACAACTGAACGAATTTTATTTTTTACCGGTGTTTCACACAAAATTGGTGAAACACATGATGGCGAATCCACAATGGACTGGATGGAGCAAGAAAAAGAGCGTGGAATTACCATCACCTCTGCTGCAACCACCTGTTTTTGGAGAGAACATCAGCTAAATATTATTGATACACCGGGCCACGTTGACTTTACTATGGAAGTTGAACGTTCCCTTCGTGTTCTTGATGGTGCGATTGCTGTTTTTGATGCCGTTGCCGGTGTTGAACCTCAATCTGAAACCGTATGGCGTCAGGCTAACCGTTATAAAGTTCCTCGTATCTGTTTTATCAATAAAATGGACCGTATGGGTGCTAACTTTGAGCGTTGCGTTGATATGATTCGTGATCGCTTAAAGGCTACTCCCGTTGCTCTTCAAATTCCTATTGGTGCAGAAGATAAATTAGAAGGCGTTATCGACCTTATTAACAGTAAGGCGTTGGTTTTTGATAAAGCCAGCCACGGTAGCGAAATTGCCGTTACTGAAGTGCCTGATAACTTAAAAGACGAATACGAAATCAAGCGTGCTGAAATGATTGATGCTGTCGCTGAATATGACGAAGCAGTCATGGAAAAATATCTTTCTGGCGAAGAACTTAGTGTAGAAGAGATTGAACTTTGTATTCGTAAAGCAACTATAGCTCAAGATATAGTGCCAGTAATGTGTGGTTCTGCATTCCGTAACATGGGTGTTCAACCTTTACTTGATGCTGTTGTAAACTATTTGCCATCACCTCTTGAGATTGACCAAATGGTTGGTATTCATGTTGATACAAAAGCAGAAGTAATTTGTGAGAGTGATGACAAAGCCCCTATGGCTGGTCTGATCTTTAAATTATTTTCTGATCCATATATCGGACACTTGTCTTTTGTAAGAATTTATTCTGGCTTCTTAGAATCCGGAATGACTGTTCTTAACTCTGCTAGTGGCAAAAAAGAACGTGTTGGTCGTATTTTAAAGATGCACGCCAATAAAAGAGAAGAAATTAAGTGGGCTGGAGCTGGCGATATCGTAGCTATCGTTGGTTTAAAAATAGCTGGAACTGGTGATACTCTTTGTGATATAGATACTCCTATTGCTCTTGAATCTCTTGATGTTCCTGAGCCAGTTATTGAAGTAGCTATTGAGCCAAAAACTAAAGCGGACAGAGATGCTCTTTCTGCTGCTTTAAATAAGCTTGCTAAAGAAGACCCTTCTTTCCGTGTAAAAGGCGACGAAGAAACAGGTCAGACCCTTATCGCCGGTATGGGTGAATTACACTTAGAAATTATTGTTGACCGTTTAACTCGTGAGTTTAGCGTTAATGCTAACGTTGGTAAACCACAAGTTGCTTATCGTGAAACTATTTCTAAACCTGCCAAAGAAGATTGCAAGTATGCAAAACAATCTGGTGGTCGTGGTCAATATGGTCACGTTGTAATCGAAATCGAACCTAACCACGAAAAAGGTTATGAGTTTGTTAACTCTATTGTTGGTGGTGTTATTCCTAAAGAATACATTCCTGCGGTTGATAAAGGTATCAAAGACGCCCTTAAGAGCGGTGTTTTAGCAGGATTCCCAACTGTTGACATTAAAGTTAACTTGATTTTTGGTTCTTATCACGATGTTGACTCCTCTGAACAAGCGTTTTATATCGCTGGTTCTATGGCTGTTAAAGATGCGATCAGAAAAGCCGGTCCTATGATTCTTGAACCTATCATGGACGTTGAAGTTGTTACCCCAGAAGATTACGTTGGTGATGTTATGGGTGATTTAACTCGTCGTCGTGGTCGTGTTCAAAGTTCTGAAGTGCGTATTGGCTCTCAAGCTATTCGTGCTCAAGTTCCTCTTTCTGAAATGTTTGGTTATGCGACTGACTTGCGTTCACGCACTCAAGGTCGTGCTAACTTTACTATGCAGTTCCATCACTATGAAAAGGTTCCAAATAACATTTCTGAAGAAATTGCAAAGAAAAAAGCTTAAGCTTATTTTATTAAGTTTTAGCATTAAAAAAATCAAAAGCCTGAGTTTATCGCTCAGGCTTTTTTTGTTTGTATTTTTTTACGAAATTCATTTATATAAAAAGAAACCAAATACATAATGAGTAGGGATAGATGTTAAAACACTTAATAATATTTATACTAGTTTTATTTTTTCCTATGGCGGTGCGTGCCGAGTGGCAAAACGCCGTGCAAAACCCACAAATGCAAATTGTTCCACAAGATGCTTTTAAAATATTAGACGCTAACATTTCTATTTCTAATGATAAGTTGAGTGTAGCATATACAATGCAATCGTGGCTGAATGGTGATGTGTTGGTGCAATTTGACTTATTGCCTTACGCCTGGTTTGGAGATGTCGTAATATATCTTGATAGAAGTTTTTCTGAGTTAGATGTAAGCCTAAACGAAAAAAAGATTGAATATAACAAGCGATATAATGCACTTATTGGAAATAAAGATATTACAGATGACTTAGAAAAAAGTGGTATATCCCCAACTATTCTCAACGATTATTCAAAATGGATTCAAGATAGTGCTGACAATAGAAAGCAGTACGCTGATATGCTTGCTAAGAATTATATGATTAATGTGCCTGATCATCAATATATACCAAGGTGGTGGGTACACCCTTATTACTGGTTTTCGTTTTCTGGAAAGAGTGATGTTCCCTTTAAATTAGAATATCAACACACCATACTTTGGGGAGCAGATTCTTTCAAAGTGTCTGAGATGAAAAAAAATGAAAAATCAATTTTTGCCTCATTGTTGCAAATAAAGCCAGATGAATTTCAAAAGATTTTTTCAAAGCTTGGGCTGAAAGATGATGCATATTGCAAGCTAACCCAAACTCGTATCCCATGGGTAAATATTGCAAAATTATACCCGATAAAAAATATTTCCATTCAGCTTGTGAATGATTCTAAAAAACCACAAATAATTTTTTTGCGTATAAGCGACAAGTATATTTATTCTACGGAAAAAACCTTGTCTATAAATTTGACTGATATTGCACCCCAAGAAGATTTATGGGTAGTAATTTTTTCGCAATAAGTTTGTAAACAGAAAATTTAATCTTTACTTTTTTATTACCAAATTATTTTTCCTTCTAGTTCTTTGCGTAAAATCCAGCCGTTAGCAATGCTTTGAGTTACGCCAAGGTGGAGCCATTCGCCTTCTGCGTTTGTTTGGCTTTCGTCTATGTAAAAGTGATCCATCTGACAGGAAAATTCGGGTTGTGCTAGAGACGAAAGAACATTTTTTATTGTAACTGTAATTGGTTCTGAGTTAAGAAGGATATTTGAACAAGGAATCCAGCCACTTTGTTTTATGTTTTGTGTTGATTTTTGGTTTTTGTCTATATTATTTTTTTTGTTTGGCTCATTTGCTTGAGCTATGGGAAAAGATACTTTGCACCACATGCCTGATATGAGAGTATTATTTGTTTCGTTTTGCTCTTCGTCTTTTTCTTCAATCCAAGCGACATCTTCAAGCTGTACCCAAGTATTTGCCGGTATTGTACCGAGTTTTCCACCAAGGCTAAAAGGCACGTTGAGCAGGTCTTCATACTCTTTTACCCCATCGGGATAGACAGATATATCACCATTACGCAAGGCTATGCATTCTGGGTTGTTCCAGAGTGTGGCGTTGTTTTGTCCAAAATAATTAGTATTGCGTAAAAGCAACATGGGAGGAGCTTTTTCGTCTCCGGGAGTTGTAGCAGAGCGTTTGATAGCCTTGCCTTCTGTGTTTACTGTGTAGTCAACCGCAAGGGTCATGGTGTTGTCTTTTCCGCTTACCGCTCTACCTGCCGAAGAGAGAAAATATTTTCCGTCTTTAAATGTAAATTCACGATGGGTAAATGAATTAATTCCACCAGAGCCAAGGCGGATAACTCTTTTTTCTTTGTCAAAACTTAGACCGTCAAAAATCATATTCTGCTTGCTTATAAAAAAATCAAAATAATTAACTTCTTCTAAATATGGGGCAAAGAGGCGTTTAAGAGGAGCATCGCTTCCATTAGCATCAACAAGCCCATAAAACTCGCCGGCAGTACCAAAGCCAAGCATTAAGAAAAATTCAGGTTCACCGTCAAAATCTATGTCTGCCACAATTACCCGAGAAACCGACTCTCTGTTATTAAAAGTTGCCGGCCCTAGGCGTTTTGCTACCCCGTTGCGTACAATATAGATAGATTTTCCCCGCTTTGCCACGAAGATTTCACCTTTTGGGTCAAACCTTGGTGGCAGAGGGCAAAATGACATGCTAGGATCTAGTGCATATTCCCAAGTGTCGGCAGTCCAGCCGCCTTCTTCATCTTCGCAGTTCCATTTAGGGTCAGTCTCTAGCGTAAAATTGAGGCTTTCATAACCCAAGGCACTCGCCAAGCGTGAATATAGCCCTGGGTGTTTTTTTTGTTTTTCCGGCTCGCCGTTATAATATTCCAAAATAACGGCCTCAGAAAGTGCATCATAATCAATAAGCTCATCAACAACAGCATAAAAAACATCTTTATTAGCGACAACAGAAGAGTCGAGTGGGGTAGAGTTGATCAAAGAAAAAAGAGACAAAAAAATGAAAAAGCTTTGCATCTATAACCTGCGATTTTTTTTATTGTTTACTAAGACTTGTTGTAAAATATAGGCTGAAAAATAAAAAGTAATTGGGTACTTTGCGAAAACCGTTTAAAATCAGTCAACGTTTTCTTATTTTATGCCACAGCCAAGGCACTAAGACGAACCACTGAATATATCCGACAATAAAAAGAGCTAACCAAAAGCTCGATAAACCCACATAATTTGAATCAGTAAGGAACTGTATTCCGGTTTGTTCTTCAATCAAAATCAAACCAACCAATAGTCCTGCTACAAGAAAATTGCTTGGAAAAGTCAAAACGCCCATACCATACCAAAGGAAAATGAAAATATCGTTTGGTGTGTTTGGCGAGGCGTAAAAAAGAGTAACAGCAAGCACGATAAGAGAACAAAGAATCCAAATAACTTTCAAACTTTTGGCGAATAACTTCATTGATTTTGCTCCGTTTGACATTTTTTGCTTCATTTTACAAGGCTGTTATCAAGCTTTTATTACAGAAGCAAGGGGTATTCTTGAATTTTTATTGTTTGATTTTATCGGCACATCAAGATAGTTCTTAGATTATTGTAAGAGGTTAATCATGACACAATATCTACGCCTTATATTTTACTTTTTTATTATGATACTTTTTTCTTTGTCTTCTGCTTGTTCTGTTAAAAAAACTTTGTCTGAATCTGATAGGTTGAAATATAGTCAACATGAATTGGCTCTTAATGAAGTCTTGCAAAATGGCGACTGGCTTGTTGTAAGAGGAACTCATTTAAGCGATAATCTTGTGGCAAGTCTTACTGATATGCCTTTGTCTCATGCCGGAATTTATGATGCAGACAAGAAAGAAGTGATAGAGTCAACGGGGGTTGATGGCGTTAAGGCTGTTTCTTTAGAAAGTTTTATCAATAAAAGCACCAGAGTTATGGTTATTCGTCCAATGTTTGCGAGCGACCCGCAAAAAGCCCGAAAAGCCGTTGAAAAAGCTCAAAGTCTAATAGGAAAAAGTTATGATTTTAGTGGGTTAGCTGGTTTAGGTAGTTCTGAACGCTATTATTGTACCGAGCTTGTAATAAAGGTTTATCAGCCCTTTGAAATAAAAATGCAAAATCCGATTCCTCCTATTATAAAACCCGGACAAATGTATCATTGGGGACGTATTGTCTTTGATTCAGGTGCGTTGTAATTTTTTGCCTTAAAAACTGTGGCTTAAATATTATAAAAAAATCCGTATCCTGAAAACAAGATACGGATAATATTTTACGTTTAATGAATTTACGCTGTTTTGCCGGTTTTTTTAATCATTATATCCAAAATTACCTTATTATTGTACCGAGCTTGTAATAAAGGCTTATCAGCCCTTTGAAATAAAAATGCAAAACCCGATTCCTCCTATTATAAAACCCGGACAAATGTATCATTGGGGACGTATTGTCTTTGATTCAGGTGCGTTGTAATTTTTTGTCTTAAAAACTGTGGCTTAAATATTATAAAAAAATCCGTATCCTGAAAACAAGATACGGATAATAATTTACGTTTAATGAATTTACGCTGTTTTGCCGGTTTTTTTAATCATTATATCCAAAATTACCTTATCGGTTTCTGCCATACCTTCTTTGGTTAAACGTCCAAGGTTGCGGATAGATTCTTCCACATCGTCATTAACAATGCCTTCTTTACCGGTAACACCAAGCCCCGACATGGCAAGCATGGCAGCATAAATGGCGGCACCAACCGAAGAATTTGCTTTTAACGCACAGCTATTTTTGGCACCATCACAAATAATGCCTGTAACGTTTCCGATCATGCTGTTTACGGCACGAGCCATTTCTTGTTCTTTTCCGCCCATAAGTAAAACAATTCCGCAACAAGCACCAATGGCGGCAACAGTCGTTCCGCAAAGGGCAGAAAGACGCCCGATAAATTGTTTAACGTGTATGGCGGCAAGATTGCCCATAACCAAGGCTCTGGCGAGTTGTTCTCGATCGGCTTTTAAACGCTCGGCGAAAGCAACTATTGGCAAGGTACAAGTTAAACCCTGATCTCCACTGCCCGAATTACTCATAACAGGTAACATAGCCCCGTCCATGCGTGCATCAATCGCACCGGCAGTAAGCATTAAAGCATAATTGCAAGTATCGTCTGCTAAAAGTCCTTTACTGATATTTGTTTGTAAAGTTCTGCCGAGTTGCAGACCATAGGGTTTGCTTAACCCTTCTTTAGCAATCGCCATATTCAGGCGTTCTCCTTCAAGGATAAACTCAATATCTTTAAAAGGAACTGCTGTTGCAAAGGCGTAAATACTTTTAAGATTTAAAAAAGACTTATCTTGGGCGGAAGCTGTTGTACTCACTTCAGGTTTTTCCCAGACGACTTTATCGTCTTTAAGTACCTTTACCAAATTAGTATGAGAACCTTGAATAATCGCTGTTGCCGTGTGGTTTTTGCTTTTTACGCTAACTGCCACAAAAAGAGGGTCTTTATATTGACTGAGTTCTACTCTTATTTTTCCGTCTGTGAGCATTTTTTTTGCTTCTTCTACTTGAGACGGTGTAATATCTCTTAAGGCTTCAAGTCCAAGGTCGGGGTTACCGCCTATTGCACCAATGGCGGCGGCAATATCAAGACCTGTCATGCCTGTTCCGGGAACTCCGACGCTCATTCCGTTTTTAAGTACGTTTCCACTAAGCTCGACTTTAACTGATTCCGGCGTTCCACCTGCTTCTTTTGCGGCTCTGGCTGCGGCAAGGGCAACGGTAATTGGTTCGGTACAACCAAGGGCAGGTACGACTTCTTTTTGCAACAAGTTAAGCATTTGTTGCATGGTTTCGGCGTTCATATATATTTCTCCGATTAATTGTTGGTTAAATAATAATTGTTAAATGTTTTTAGATAGATATATGGTATTTCCATGGGGAAAATTTAAGTTTAGCAGGCGTGTTTAAAGTCTTTGCTCCACTTTCGCAGAGCAAAAAGGCTAAAATACTTTATTCTATATTTAAAATATAATGCTTTTTGTCGCTTTGTCCAAACTTAAGACTTAAAGCCAAGACCTCATCAGCCTGATGTGCCACAGTGCAACAAGTTAAGCATTTGTTGCATGTTTTTGGCATTCATATATATTTCTCCGATTAATTGTTGGTTAAATAATAATTGTTAAATGTTTTTAGATAGATATATAATATTTCTATAAGTAAAATTTAAGTTTAGCAGGCGTATTTAAAGTCTTTGCACCGCTGGTAAGCAGAGCAAAAACAATAAAAAAGTTTTATTTTATTTTTAACTTAATGCTTCATTATCAGTTTTTCCAAGCTTAAGACTTAAAGCCAAGACCTCATCAGCCTGATGTGCCACAGTGCAACAAGTTAAGCATTTGTTGCATGGTTTCGGCGTTCATATATATTTCTCCGATTAATTGTTGGTAAAATAATGGTTTTCAAGGTACCCTTTATCTTTTCAGCAAGAGCGATAAGATTTTGCGGGCGTGTTTAAAGTCTTTGCTCCACAGATAAGCAGAGCAAAAACAATAAAAAAGTTTTATTTTATTTTTAACTTAATGCTTCATTATCAGTTTTTCCAAGTTTAAGACTTAAAGCCAAGACCTCATCAACTTGATGTCCCGCTGTGCCGATATATTTTTTATAATCACAAAGTTCATCAAGTTCTTTGGGAGTAAAGCATGGACCCAATACAGGCGAGCTTAAGACCGCCTCTTTGTAGCTAATACCTTTTTCTCTTGAAACTGCGGCGGCTTCCATTGCGGCTTTGTGAGCCGTTTGTTTACCGATTTTTGCCCCTGCTTTAAGAAGAACGGCTTCGGCAAAAACCTGACCACCCAGTATATTTAAGTTGGCTTTTATATTGTCTTCGTAAACTTGTAAGCCGTCTAAAAGGCTGTTGATTGCACCTAAGGCTTTAGCCGTTAACATACTGCTTTCGGGTATTCCGTGCCAATCAAGTCGCCAAGAACGGGCATCACGTTCATGTTCGCTCATCATGCCTTGAAATCCTAATTGTGCATTGTTTATGACTATGCGACAAAGTGCCACGACAAACTCTGAAACCTCGGCATTGCGTTTATGTGGCATGGTAGAAGAACCAATATAGTTATCACCGAGAGGTTCGTGCAATTCCAATATTTCCGTACGAGAAAGTTGATAAAGCTCGTTACCCATGCGAGAAATAGTTCCACAGATAAAAGCTAAAAGAGCTTGATATTCAGCTATAATATCTCGTGAATTTGTCCAACTGGTAACAGGAACGGCAAGCCCAAGTTCTTTAGCAAATTCCTTTGCAACCTCCGTGGCTTTTTCACCAAGTCCAGCCTGAGTTCCCACACCGCCAAAACACATACAAACAAACATGCGTTTACGGGCTTCTTTCATGCGTTCGATATTGCGTCGCATTTCTGCCATGACTCCGGCAAGTTTAAGCCCGAGTGTTGTTGGTAGAGCGTGCTGATTATGCGTCCGACCCATCATTACGGTATCACGATATTTTTTTACAAGCACTGCCAGTAATTTTTCCATTTTCAGACATTCAGAAAAAATAATCTTGTAAGCTTCACGCATTTCAAGAATAAGGCCTGTATCTTCAATATCTTGAGTAGCAACGCCATAATGAATATATTCGCCGTGTTGATCGGCACAATTTTTTTGCATTGCTCTAATTAACGGAACAAGGGTGTGTCCTGTTTGATTAAGTTCAGCGGCGAGGGCTTCTAAATCTATTTTTGAAATATCAGCGGCTTCGCTGATAGCTTTTGCACTTTGTTCGGGAATAATACCGAGTTTTGCCTGAGCTTTTGCCAAGGCGGCTTCTATTTTAAGCCAACGCTCAAAGCGAGCTTCGGCGTTAAAAATAGTACGCATTTCCTCTGTACTCCAAGAATTTTGATAAAAATCCGAGTCCATAATATGTGCGGACATGATGTTCTCCTATATATGTAACGGCGTACTTATGCCGACAGTTCCTTGTCTGTTGTGGAAAGAGCCTTAGCAACATTTATAACATCTGTTACCTGGCGAACTGAAGTTCCGATATGTCTTGAATATTCCATAATGTGGTCTAGTTCGTCCGCTGTAACATGCCCTGAGATTTTCGGGTCTTGTAACAAGGCTTCTTTAAAATGTAGCCCTTCTTTTTGAGCACGCATGGCAGCACCATGCACCGCTTCATGAGCTGTTAGTTTACCAAGTTTTTCGGCAAGATAAAACATTACGGCTTCTGAAAAGAGTAGACCACGCAATTTTTCTAAATTAGCCACAATGGCGTTTTCGTTAATATCAAGCCCTGATACGATATTATTTAAGGTTTCAAGAGCTCTGGCGGTCATAACGCTTGATTCGGCAAGACTGTGCCAATCGATACGCCAAGCTCTGGTATCTCTTTCATGTTCGCTCATCATGCTTTGCATGCCTAAAGACGCGTTGTTGATGACAATGCGACAGACCGCCACGTTCATAGCACATTTTTCTGCATTACGCTTATGTGCCATTGTGGAACTTCCGACATATTCCGTTCCCAGAGGTTCGTGAAGCTCGTTTATTTCCGTGCGTGAAAGTTGATAAATTTCATTGCTGATACGGCTGACCGTTCCGCAAATTACTCCGAGTACGTTTTGATATTCGGCAAAGGAATCTCTTGAACTACCCCAACCAGTGGCGGGCATCTTGAGTTTAAGGGCGGCCGCCAAGGCTTCGACGGTTTCGTATGACTTATCGCCAAGTCCTGCCATTGTGCCTGTTCCGCCGTGTAACATAATTACGAAGAGACGCTTGCTCATATCTTTTAAGCGTTCAATATCTCTGCGTATTTCTGCTGCCCAACCCGCAAATTTAAGCCCCAAGGTAATCGGCAAACCGTGTTGGTTGTGTGTGCGTCCGACCATAGGAAAACTTGCGTATTTTTCTGCTAGAGGTAAGAGTAACTTTTCGGTTTCAATAAGCCCTTTGGCTATAATGTTGGTAGCGTCTCTAAGTTCGAGTACGGCGCTAGTATCTTGAATATCTTGAGTGGTTGGTCCGTAATGAATATATTCGCCAAGCCCCTTATCGCAAACCTTTTGCACAGCCTTTAAAAGAGGCATGAGTGAATGCCCTGTAAGAGCGAGTTGTTTTCTGATAAAGTCTTCGTCAAGTAGTTCAAGCTTGGCTTTTTTATTTATTTCCTCGGCCGCCTCACGGGGAATGATTCCCAAATCTGCTTGAACTTTGGCAAGGGTAGATTCAATATCAAGCCAACGTTGATAACGTCTGCGGCTATCGAAAACCTGACTCATTTCTTTTGAACCATAAATATGTTCATAATATGGCGAGTCAATTATATGAATAGTATTTTTACGCATAATTTCTCCTTGAAAATAAACTTTTTATAATTAGCACGTTAACTTGGTTAGAGAATAAAGAGCATCGAGATCTTTTTTTGTTATAAATGGTAAAGTTCGAGAGACTTGTATTATTTTTTCCGCAACAGGTGGGCTAAGAACAACTTGAGTCAAGTCTCGAAACTTGGCGGCTACTTGTTCAAAAGACATGGGACTTTCGGGGTCTCCCTTACGATAAAGATTACGACATGAAAGTAAGCGTTCGTCGTTACAAGTTATTTCCACAACACAAGGACGAGCAGCAGGGAAACCGGCACTCATTTCAGGGTCAACCACAATGGAAATCTTTTTCATTACGGCACGCACTTCGGCATCAGACACAGAATGTTCATCAAGCCCGCTAAAAGGTATAGCTCCGTGTACAAGCCTATAAGCCATACAAAAAGGAATACTGAATTTTGCTTCTTCTAAGCTTTTAGGGTCAAGGTTACCCGCAACTTGCATAGCCCTTTCGTATACCCTAGCCGAAATACTTTTTACTGATTTTGGGGTTAATTGATGCTCAAGGCATAAGCGGTCTAAAGCGTCGATCATGGAATGGGTTTGTCCGCAAGTCGGATATGCCTTAAAGTTGGCTTCCATGATCTTAAACCCTTCACCCAGCTTGGCTGTAAGGTATTCAGGAAGAGGCGGAGAGGCAAGGGCAGAGAGTAAACCTTTTTTACCTTCAAAAATCCGCCATGCCCCACTAAGCCCGTTTTTTGCGGCTATTGCTGACATATATCCGTCAAAACAGGCTTTTGCGGGGTGAAATGGTTTAGCATTTAAACAACCATCGTCCAAAAATTGCCAAAGACCGGCGGCTTGTGTGCCTGCTATCCCAAGAGCCGAAACCACTTGTTCTTTTGAAAGCTCAAGCATTTTTGCGGCTGTGGCTGCGGCTCCGAATACTCCCGCAGTGGCAGTGGTGTGCCACTTGGCGTAATGTCCCGGCCCAAGAGCCTCGCCCACGCGAATAGCCACTTCATAGCCGGCGATAACCCCTTCCATTAACGCTTTTCCTGGGTTTTTAGCCAAATGAGCCAAGCCAAGAGCAACAGGAACAACCACGGAACCGGGGTGCATAATTGAGGCTCTGTGGCCGTCGTCTGTTTCGCTGATATGACCAAAAGCTCCATTGACAAAGATACTCATAGGCAAAGAACAGGTTTCTTCTTTTCCGATAATGGCTTCTTTTCCCAATCCGCCCATATCTTTTGCCAAGTTTATATAAAGCTGTGCCGTTGGGTGAATGCTTCCTGAATAAGCCGAACCAAGCCAATCTAAAATACATGAGCGAGTTTTTTCCTCTACTTGTTCGGAAACATCGTCAAGCTTAAGATTACAGACCCATTCAGCCAAAGAAACGGCGGCACTGTGTTGAGTTTCCATTTTACTTGTCCAATTTGTTACGCATTTTTGCTATAATCGGTGTATAAAGCGGGGCTAACATAAACAGAGCGGCTATGCCGAGCATGGCAAGACTGATGGAACTTTGGAAAAAGATCATCATACTGCCCTTAGATTTGACAAGGCTTTGTTCAAAGCCGATTTCCATAACAGGTCCGAGTACCATTGCTAAAACAAGCGGAGCTTGAGGTAGATGGGTTTTATCCATAATATATCCCAAAGCACCAAAGATAACGGCAACCCAAATATAAGAAGGGTCAAGACCAACGGCGTATGCTCCGGTGATACAAAGAAGGATAATTGTTCCGCTTAACAAAACATGAGATATTTTAAAGATAATTTTGGCAATTATACGCCCAAACGCCAGACCCATAGGGAGCATAAGCAAGTTGGCGATAAGAAAAGCCACAACTATAAAATAAGCAACGTCAGGGTGTTCGGTAAATAGAGCAGGGCCGGGTCTAAGACCTTGAATCATTAACGCCCCGAGGAATAAAGCAGAGGTCGAGTTTCCGGGAATACCAAGAGCCAAAAGCGGAACCATAGAACCCGCAACCACGGCGTTATTGGCAGACTCGGGAGCAGCAACCCCGTGAGGTTCGCCTTTTCCAAATTCAAGTTTTGAATAACGTATTCTGGTAAGGTCATAAGCGAGATATATCGCCATCAGCATTCCTGCTCCGGGAATAATTCCGATAATTGTACCGATAGCACTTCCGAGCAGAATAGTCGGGGTTAAAGCCAATAACATTTTTAAACTAGGTAGGGTTTTTCCAATAGTGATAGGTAATACATGCTTGGCTTCCGTTGCCTCAGCACTCATTCTTTCGACCATGTGTAGTACGGAAGAGATCCCGAAAAGTCCTATTAACATCGGAACTAAAGGTATTCCGTCATAAAGCAACAGAAAATCCATGGTAAAACGGGGGAAGCCGGTTTGAGGACTCATTCCTATTGTTGAAATCAAAAGCCCGATAACACAAACAATCAGGTTTTTTAAAAGGTGTTTTCCCGACATACCGGCAACAGTAGAAAGACCTAAAACAGCTAAGGCGAAATATTCCGGAGGTCCAAAATGCAAGGCGTATTTTGCCAAAGTCGGAGCAAAAAAGACCAAAACAATAGCACTGATTACACCGCCGGCAACAGAGCTTATTGTCGAAATTCCAAGGGCAAGACCGGCCTCGCCTTTATTTGCCATGGCGTAACCGTCAATTGTTGTAACTACCGATGAGGCAGTTCCGGGAATTTTTAAAAGAATAGCCGGAATCGAACCTCCGTAACAGGCGGCGCAATATACTCCGACTAAAAGAGCAAAGGCATAAAGAGGGTTCATGCTAAAAGTAACGGGGACAAGAACGGCAAGAGTGATGGTATCGTTTAATCCCGGGATAGCTCCTACAATCAGTCCTAATAAGACACCGAGAGAAAGAACTAAGAGTACGTCGGGAGAAAATATAGAGCCAAGAGCCAAAAAAATTTGTTCCATAACGTTTTTCCTTATATACTTGGATACAGAAAAGAAATTTTATATTTATTCTGTTTCCCAAAGACTGCCGATAGGCAGGGACACTTCCAAGGCAATATGAAATATAGCGTATACAATTGCAGTAATTACAATCGCTAAGATTATTCCAAGGATCTTATTTTTAAATCCCATTCCGATATAAAAAGTTGCCAATAATAAACAGCCACTGGCAAGAAAGCCAATATAGTCCATTACGCCAATATAGGCGGCCATAAGGGCAACGACAAAAGCCGGGGCTTTATATTTGTGCCATTCAATTTTGCTTGAGCTTACGTCTTCTTTGCTTCGGCGTATGGCTGAAATTCCAAGAATTACCGATAAAATACACAAAGAAACTGTGAGGTAAGAAGGAAACAAGAACGGGGTTGCGGGGTATGCACTGCCTGTTATATAAAAAGCGAGTCCAATGGCGAAAAGAGATACGGCTAAAAGCAGGTCGTATTTCCAGTTTATCATAAAAACTCCTGGTGTTGGAACTCTGTAGCCGAGTAAATTCGGCTCGTTGTTGCATGTTAGTCTGTATTTAAGACAAAATGTTATAAGAGGTGTCTTAACAGTTTGAATAAGTTGAGAAGATATTTTTTGTTAACGATTCCACAGAGTTTTTTAAGATAACACGATGGAATCGTTAACTATTAATTTAATTATATATTATTTTGTTGTTAAGAGTTCTTTGTATACTTTAGCGACTTCTTCAAGATACGTTGAGAATTCTTTGCTGTTATATACTTGAATAGGGAAGCCTGATTCTTTCATTCTTTCAACAAAAACAGGGTCTTTTGCCATTTTTTCAAAGGCGTCGGAAAGAATTGTTACAGTAGCCGCAGGAGTCTTTTTAGGAACAGCCAAGCCACGGAAAGCACCCCACTCAAGGTCAAAACCAACACTTGAAAAACGAGGGATATTTTCAGCCCCAATAAATTGAGCATCGCTCATAAGACCAAGAATTCTTACTGAACCGTCTTTTACATAACTGGTTACTTCGCCATAAGCCATCATCGCACTTTCGACATGACCGCCCAAAAGTTGGGTAACTTGTTTAGAGGCTGAGTCGCTGTGGATATAACCAAACTTGCTGCCAAATTTCTTTTCAAGCAAAATGGCTGCTAGATGGTGAGAAGTTGAATGTCCCGGAGTTGCCATAGTGATTTCTTGTTTGGCGGAAGCGTCAATAAACTCTTTAAGAGTTTTGAAAGGGGAAGCAGCGGGAACAACCAAAACTTCAGGGTCAAAGCAATACATGTTTACAGGAGTAAAATCTTCGTGTGTATAGCTGGTTTGTTTTTGAAGCGGGTTTGAAACAACAGAAGAAGTGTAAGCGAGAACGGTATAGCCGTCAGGTTTGGCTTTAGCTCCGGCTGTTTGTCCGATAACCGCACCGCCACCGGGCATATTTTCTACGATAAGTTTTTTCCCGTTAAGGTATTTAGGGGCGACCTCTCCCAAAAATCTTACGGTAACGTCTACGCCGCCACCCGGTGCAAAAGGTACGATGACCTTAACATCTTTGTCGGGGTAAGCGAGAGCAGTGCTGGCAAAGCATAGTCCTGCAAGTAAAAGAGTTCCGAGAATCTTTTTCATAAAAGCCTCCAATCAAGGTTAAACGTTGAGTTATATTGCCTTAAAGGCACGCAAAATACTTTAGCCTTTTATAGTACGCGGGAGGAATATCGAAAAGCATTATTTTTTGGCAAAAAAGTTTCAAACAATTCTTTTCTTGAAAAAAAAGTATCAAAATGTGTTGAGTGGGTCAACTATTTTTTAAGTATTTCTTTTGAAAATGATTTATTTATTGTGGTATAAAGTTTTTTGCTTGCTTGGAATTTAAAAAAAATGTAGATTTTAAGAATGATAAAAAACATACAATCCAGTCTGTTATTGCAGAGAATATCACAACAACACAGTTTTACCGCCGGTGAAAAAAAACTGGTAGATTTTTTTGAACAAAGCTATTCTGATCTTGCTTTTTCTAATATAGAAGAAATAAGCTTAAAGGCGAATGTTGGAAAATCAACTGTTACAAGATTTGTGCGTAAGCTTGGCTATTCAAATTTTGCTGATTTTCTGAAAAATGTGCGAGCCGATGCACGTTTGGCTTTAAACTCTCCGCTTGGTTACGCTATTGCTAAAGAGAAGCAAGCCGATCAACCCGCTCATAATATTTATAATCATATGGAACAGGTGGGGCGTAATGTTAGACAGGCAATTAAAGATAACCAAATCGAACAGCTAAACCTTGCCGCTCAAATTCTTGGGAATAAAAAAACTCATCTTTATATCGTGGGTTGTGCGACTTCTTATGCCTTGGCATATACGGCGTTTTTGTTGTTGCGTTATATCAGGAGCAACGTTACCCTTTTAGACGGTGATATTAGCACCTTGCCACACCGCTTGGCAGGTATTGAAAAAAATTCGGCACTCTTTGCGATTTCTTTTTATCGCTTTTCTTCCGTAACACAAAAAGCGGTCTCGCTTTTTCATAAAACTAACAAACCCGTTGTGTTATTGACTGATAAGTTTAGCAACACAGAGCTATCTATGTCTTCGGCTCATATAATAGCACCCTCGGAAGGCGAACACACGGTTTTTTCAAGTAGGGCAGCCGGCATGGCGTTAATTGAGGGTATGATCGCCTCTATTGCTCCGGCGAGTGATAAACATATGCAAAGCAGACTTGAAGATATTGAAAACTTGTTTGATTTATTTGGTTCATTTTAGCGAGATAAGGTTCTGTTTTAGCTAGAATTTTTCTTTATAATGCTTTTTGAGCCGCAATTATTTTTTCATACAAGATGTTCATTTCTTCTTCTTGAGTATTCGAAATATATACTTCTTCGGAATTTTTGTCTTTATCAATATCAGTATTAACAGACAAAGTTATTGTCAATAGCATACATTGAGAGGATTGGTTGTAGTTGTCGTAATCAGCTCCCGCTCCGATTGCTGGAGAACAAGCTTCAAATAGCAAGAAGGTATAAAGCGCCAAAGGATAAATATCTTCTTTTCCATCTTTGTATCTTACCTGAAGCTCATCAGAAGTAAGATTTAACCGCGTAACTCTATGCAACGCTTGTTTAATAGTCGTATATGATGTAAAAATTGCCATCCCATAAAACAACAGTAAACCAGCCAAAAGCATATAAAATTCACGACCGCTTATATTTTGGGTTAATATTCCATAGGAAAACATTAATGACATTACCCATAAAGAGCCACACGCTATTGCACTAACTACATGATCATAGATACTGACTTCAAGTGTATATAATCTTTTTGACATTGTTTTCACCTCTTAGCAGGATAAATTTTTAGCTAGAATTATTTCGCTATAATAGTTGAAAATACTTGATGCAACTTTAGGCATTGCCGGGAGAGAAAAAAAGCATAGATAGGGCATGTTTTAGTTTAGTAATGTATTTCCGGGTTATTCGGATCTCGCCCTTCAATGAATGGTGCCAGCGTGCAGGGCCATATGGGCGTGATGTTTTCCTCTGTTTCGGCAAGTTTTTTTGCCATGGCACTAATTTCTTCTGGTGTCTTATCCCGCCAGTAACGTTCTGGTCGATTAGTTGTCTTATCATGTTCCACCGTGGTGGGGTCAAGGTGGCGAAATGATTCCAGATAAGGGATATCAGGCAGAGGCTGGCTAACATCCATAAAGCGTTGAAGAAATTGCCAGTGAAGGTATACAATGCCGGTATTCGCTGCCGGGCAGATAAAAGAAATAGTTAGAGATGGAGTTATATAACGACTTACGCAACCGCCATTGTAAAAAGAATGTTGTCTCGTTGGTTTTTTAAATAGAGCGTCAGTGTATATAAATATCGTGGTTTTGTCGGGTAGGAATGCTCTTTTAACTGTAATTGTACCATTTAATCGATTAAATATTACTCTGGAGGGGAATGATAAATACTTGTGCAAAACGTAGAAGACTAAACCCAAAAAACCGATGGTTAAAATTAGAGCTACGAATCCATTAGCAGTGAATGGAGACATACCCAGCCAGAAGATATAAATTATTGCCCCAATAGTTTGCAAAGAAAAAGCATAAAAAGCAAGCAACAAGGGATTCGGTAGCTTATAGTACAGTATCTCATTGTCAATATGCCACATGTGTACGGAAAAGCTTAGCTTATTGAGGCAAGAAAAAGGTTGCTCAAGGGGGCGGTACTCCAGCATTGAGGCAGGCTCCCGGTTCAGGTAGTGCCCCCATGGAAGAAAATTATGATCCTTAGTTGCCTCTTTGTAAGTATAAAACTTGTTTGTTGCACAAGGCATAGAATTTACATTGCCTGGATGATATGCAGTGGATGCATAGCAAACCGAATTTTTCTCAGAACTCATTTTTACTCCTAAGCATAGTAGATAGCATATAAAGCTCTCGACCGCTTATATTTTGGGTTAATATTACATAGGAAAACATTAATGACATTACCCATAAAGAGCCACACGCTATTGCCATAACTAAATAATTAACGAGGCTTACTTTAAGTGTATACAATCTTTTTGGCATTGTTTAGTTTTCTTGGTTTATTGTCTGTTATTATAAGCTTTTACGTTGCACATATTTTTTATGTTGCAAGATAGATGTTCGCCTACATAAAAAATATCTAGCTGTCTTTATTCTGTTTTTTATTGATATGTTTGTCTAATTGTAATTACGCATATAATGCTCAGTATTAATTTTTTATAATGATTTTTTTTTTATCATTGTATTTCATTTCATAAAAATGTGTTCCCTTTCCCAAAATGCTGTAGCCAGATAACAAAGTAAAAAATAACTAATCCTCTACCAATTCCCCCTTATACTTATCTGATATTTCATTTGGGTATCCATTGTGGGGCAAAATATCCACACCACACCATGTCCTGTAATCTAGCTTTTTGAAATTAGGGCAAGTATTTTCTCTTGAAATGGCAGCATAGTTCCCAAGTCCATAGTAGTAATAATAGTTCTTTTTGTCTTCGCCATATATCCACCAATCTCCAGAACCGGGATTCATAATTGTTACACGAAAACTTATAAAAGAGGATTCTTTTGGGACTATATACTCAGGATCCATTATGTAAAATGCAAAATTATTAATGAGATTGGTAAATCCTAATATATACAAAATAGCAACTATGAGTCCCCATTTTAAAATTCTTCTTTTATTCCATCTTTTCATAAACAGGGTACTCCCTTGACCAGAGCTAGCTGCATCACATTTATTTAAAACTCTTTCAGTATATATATCTAGCTGTCTTTATTCTTTTTTTTGTTTTTGTGTTTTTCTAACTGCTCACCAACAAGTCCGCCTACCCCTTGTGCAAACGATAGAACATTTTCTTTTTGTTCAGACTTTGTTCCTCCCAGTAGGTAGACCAGATAGTAACGCCAGTTTTTTTCAGTTGGTAATTCTCCCGAATACAGCACCAGTAATTCGCATAAACCGAGCATAAGCAAAAAGCTTATTAAAATAGGTACTGCGAACAAGGGGATAGTCATTACAAAAAGCCCTAAGCTGATAGCGGAAACTATAACAGGCAGAATAAGGCGTTTTGCATCGCCATTGAGCGTTAAGTTTTTGCATACTCGGTAATTACAATAGAAAGATGGGCAAAAAAGGATAGTCAGCAAGATCATAGCGAGAAAGACATCAAAATCCTCTTTTTGAATAACCGCAATCACCGCAAGCACCCACAAAGGCAACATAATAATACCTAACAGGAAAATCTGAGAAAAACAGATTACTTTTCTGCTTTTTTCAATGTTCGGCCAGCGGGGTATGCGAAAAAAAAGAACGATATTTAATAGAAAATAACTGGCAATAACAAAGTGGCTTGCGTTCAAGCCCATTTCGTCTTTTTGCATAAAAAACAGAATATAAAAGATAGCGAGCAAGTTAATTACAACACCCACCCAGCGTGTCCAACGCAAAAACCTGATACCACAGGCAATCGCACACAGTAAAGTGCCTAAAAATACCATACTGAACGGCAATATTACGGTAACAATAATAAACCCACTAAGTAAGAGTTGAATAAGCATAAATATAGGCACGGCCATAGCTGCTGGTCCTCCCGCTCCGCCTCCGCCTGCGAAAAAACCGCTTACTCCCTGTGTTAGTGTTATGAATATAATATAGGCAAGGCAAAGAGATATTACTTGAAGCATGATGAGTAATAGACGCATAGAAGTTCCTTTATTGATTAATTAAAATATTGGTCAATTATACAATTATTTAACTACACGGTGTTAGTTTAGTTTGTCGGCAGGAACGGAAATTCCGTAACTGACGGTAATTCCATCACCCCATAGGATAGGGAACATCGCATTCCCTCCATCCAAGTCGCTGGTGTACACGTACCGCTCCTGCTCATTGTTGTAAACCTTGATGAAAAATGCGTCTCGGTAAGCAAAGAATGCGTAAGGGCAATAGTGCGGTGTATAATATTCCACCCGGTACTTGCCTGACGGGCTGGTATTCACGTATTCTTTGGTAGGTATCCCATAATGGGCCAACGGAGAAAAAGCATAGACGGCGAGTAAAGCACACAAAAAGAGCCATGCGATACGCCTGTGTTGTATGCTGAGGTTACAATAAAAAAAGGTACAACAACCTATTATCAGCAAGCTTATAGCGAAAAAAATATATGAAAGAACCGCATTCGAACATAAGATCAAGATCATTAGTACATTGCCAATCATATATGCAATACAAATACCTATTACTTGAAGCATGATGAGTAATAGACGCACAAGCATCTCCTTTATTAATGGAGCCGAAGATGGGAGTTGAACCCACGACTTACTGATTACGAATCAGTTACTCTACCAACTGAGTTACTTCGGCAATTATTTCAAGTCATTATTTTTTATCAAATAAAACTATAAACGACTTTGGTTTTAGCGATCTGTGCTTGTCTTGTTTTATGTTTGAGAAAGTGTCTTATTAATTTCTTATTAGGCGACAAATATATTTTATGTTCGCAGGCTAATTATTTTCTTTATTTTTGTCAATAACTTTGCGTTATTACTTTAACTAACGCCCCTACCATGCCCTTGGCGGGTAAAAAAATGGCTGGCGGCTTTCTACTGTTTTGTTTGGAACTTGTATATTTAAAGTAAAAGACTCTGAATTTTTATAAACTCTTAGCTCTCCAAGATCCATAATTTCAGTCATCTTCCTATTCAAAGGACTAGGTGGCTGACAGTCCCAGCTAAGCGCTCCGAGTAACTCTATAGGTTGGCAAGACAAGGTTTCGCTAATGTTATTAGGGTCTTCTGAATCAAGTATGTCTGCGGCTTTAATACCTTTGGGGCTCCAATTGGCATATTTGTACAAACCCTCTTCAGGAAAACTTAAATAGAGCCTTGTGTATGAGTAATTTTTGCTTGCGATCAAAGGAAAAATATTTTTTTCTCGTAAAAACTCAACACGCAGTGAATATTTTCCGTTAGAATCGGGATAGGCTGAGCCAACCACTCTTTCTTCCTTGTCTGCACCTAAGCTGTCGCCTCTCGACGGAGAGATTACAGTAACAAAAGTGGTTTCTACTTCTATAAGCATGCCCGGCGGGGCAGTTCCTTCAATCGTTAAGTATTGACTTTTTTGTGGGAATCCAAAGAATAAAGCAATATATACAAGTACTATTGCTAAACCTATGAAAAATTTTTTATTAATATTTGGCATTTTAACGAAGCCCTAATTCTTCCATTTGTCTTAAAAGATATTGCTTACGTTCCTCAACTGTACGCTCTTTAATTTGTATGTCTAAGGTAAAAGGCTTAGACTTTGGATAGACCTCTATTTTGCCAATACGGGGCTCAATTTTTCCGTAAGCTTTGATTTTGAACCATTCTGTTTGAAACGGCTGACATTCCCATGCAGGATTTCCATCTTTATAGGAAGATGCACACGTTAAGACTCCGCTGACTTTATTATCATTTAATATAGGCATGATAATGGCTGCTTTACTCCCCCTGATTTTATCATCATTTTCGGCAGTGCATAAACCATTTTGAGGAAGACTTAAATAAAGTGTTGTCTCTGAGCTTCTTTTACTTTTGTTTATCCAGTAAGAAGAAAGCCATTGTTCTCGTAAAAACTCAATACGAAGTGAGTATTTTCCATTAGAGTCAACACAGGTGGAGGAAACAACCTTGTCTGTATTGTGTGAAGGCACAGAAGATCTTCCGGAACGATATGAATCTCTAAAAACAGTTTCTACTTCAATAAGCATTCCCGGTGGGGCGGTTCCTTCAATCGTTAAATATGTACTATGGGGTTGCATAAGGAAAAAAAGAATAATGCCAAATGCGACTGTTAGACCTATGAAAATAGAGTTTTTATTAATATTGGGCATTTTATTAAAGTTTGTCGGTTGTAACGTAATAATTGTTTTTGATCAGATTGTTTAAGGCCTCAGGCTCTTTTCTTAAACGCAACTCATAATAAACACAGGTGATGACAATTGGCGTTAGAAAAAAGCTTAGATAGCTTAGAATCTCGCCAATAAAATTGAAGATTATACCGATTGAGACAATAGTGGAAGTCGATAAATATAGCAAACCCAAATCTGTAAGCAGTACAGGAAATAAGCCAATAGCACTGCCAAGAAGGTCAATCAGCCCAAAAATAACAAGGATACCAAAAATATGTAAACGATATCCCTCGGTTAACTGTCTGCTACGACCAAAGGTATCCATAATTCTTTCATTGTCCAAGATGCAAACAGGAAAAGTAACGTACCACATAAGGTAAAGAATTAACATGGGAATAGCTAGGACTATTGCGAATAGATATAATAAATTTTCGTCCATTGCAAAATTAAACAATACGGCTGTAACAAGTGCCGGTATGGCTATAATAATAAAAAAAGCGAGTCCTGTCATAAGACCAAGCCCCAAAAAACTCCAGATATAACTGAGAGCATGCGAAAATGCCTCTCCAATATTCACTTTTTGGTCTAGTAATGTCAAAAATGAAGCATAAATAAACGCACCAAAAGACAGAAACACGAAAGAGAAAAAGACTATGATGAAGATAATAAATAATATAAGAAGAATAATGTTCATTCTGGACTCAGTCATGCTTTTTATTGCGTCCATAGCAATGCTCATTGCTGCAACACCAAGAGTAACTACTATAAAAAACATAAGCTTTTTTGATAAAACCGTTTTTACATTACTTAATACACTCAGAATAAAATTACGTGAATTGTTAGCCTGAACCCCTGTCATGCGTTTCTCCTGTGCTAAATAAATTTAAGCGGATCAATTTAAGTGGAAAATTCAAAATGTTTTTTAGTAACAACCCAGTTTAATGACTTAAAGCGATACTTACATAATCGCTGTTTTTTAATATAAAATCAAAGATAATGCAATTACTTGTAATAATAATTGCTTTTAATCAGAGCGTTAAGTTCGGCAGGCTCTTTTCTTAAACGCAATTCATAATAAACACAGGTGATGACAATTGGTGTTAGAAAAAAACTTAGATAGCTTAGCATGGTTACAATTGGGTCAAATATATTGTAGTAGAAGAATCTTATGTCGAATTCATCGAACGACATAAAATAATATTCAATCCACCAGTGCAAGGAACCAAGCAGCGTGATATGAATAAGAATCAAAATGACAATTATACCAAAAATATGTAAGCGATAATCTTTTGTTAGCTGCTTGCTGCGTTCAAGTGTATAAACACTGTCTATGTTTTCCACTATACAAGCAGGAAGCGTTACAAACTGTATACAACAAATACTCATTATCGGGATAAGAATTATAACAAACACGAACAAATTACTATCACCATAATCATAAGGGGTTGCTATATAGCGAACAGATAAAAATAAGAAAAACAAAAAAAAGTAAGCAAAACCAAAGGCGGGACTTCTCCATATGGTTCCCAATAAACTTCCTATATGGCTACGAGAATGATAAAATATATCTCTAAAATTAATTTTTTTGTTTATTAATGCCAAAAATGACGCATAAATAATGGCACCCCAAATAAGTATAGCACCAAGCACATATACTATAAGTCTGATAATATTTATTAAAGTGTTTACGTAAGACATAAACATTGGAAACATCATTTCCATTACAACTATTATAAATGCAATGCTAATGAGCGAAAAAAACATAGCTTTGTTTAATAAAACCGTTTTTATATGGCTAAATACACTAAGAATAAAATTACGTGAATTGTCTGTTTGAACACCTGTCATGCGTTTTTCCTGTGCTAGATCAATTTAAAATGACTTTAAATTATATTAAATAATCGCTGTTTTTTTAATATAAAATTAACGATAATGCAATTACTTGTAATAATAATTGTTTTTAATCAGAGCGTTAAGTTCCTCAGGTTCTTTTCTTAAACGCAATTCATAATAAACACAGGTGGTTATAAGAAGAATCAAGAAATAGCCTAGATTCCCTAAAATATTTACTAATAAAAATGACAAGTTTGAACTAATCTGGATATGCTGTAGAGCCATCACGACAATTGTCTGGATTATAAATAGAATCAAGATAATAGCAAAAATATATAAACGATACCCTTTGGTTAGCTGCCTGCTACGACCAAAGGTATCTATAGTTTTTTTATTTTCCAAGATGCAAACAGGAAAAATCACAAACCATCTACAGTAAATAATTATGATCGGGATAACCCATATAGCAATCCATATGAGTGTATTATTCATAATATGACTCGTCATCTTTAGTATGCCTTTAATAATAACAACAACAGGACGGAAAGAAAAACCTTGCATTTCCCTATAGTTAAACAATATGGATCCAATAATAACACAAGCAATACCAATTATTATAGCAAGCTTCAAAAGACTTCCTATATGACTAAGAGAGTGCGAAAATGCCTCACCCAAACTTGTGTTTTGGTCTATTAATGTCAAAAATGAAGCATAAATAATGGCACTTAAAGGGAGTAGTGCACCTATGAAAACCAGTATAGAGAATGTTATAAGCCTAGTAAGTTCATTGAATGGAATAATTGAGTGTTCAGATGTAAGTATTTGTAACATTATTCCTATAGCTGTAAAGACAATCGCCATGCCAAGAATGATTGCTATAAAAAACATAGCTTTGTTTAATAAAACCGTTTTTATATGGCTAAATACACTAAGAATAAAATTACGTGAATTGTCTGTTTGAACACCTGTCATGCGTTTTTCCTGTGGTGGCTACATTTAAGCGAATAAATAAAATCAGCAAAAAGGAACATACTGTCAGATCATGTCGGAACTACTATACACTCTTGTGAATTAGAGACTAATTCAAATCATTCACGCAAGGCATACTGATGATGCTTAATCACAATCATGAGGAAAAAATTTGTTTGAGTTAATCTCTTCTATAAGTACTCCAATCATAACCTCTTTTACTCCCATAGAGCGTTTATCTTCAATGCCCTTTGTTTCTTTGCCATTTTTGTCAATGAATATAGTCTCTGCATTAAACGTAACCCTAACAGGAAGATGTGAGCCGTATTTTTGTTTTGCACATACATAATATGGAGCAACACGCATTCCTGCAAATTTCTCGCTCAGATTAGACATAATCCGAAGTCCGATAACACATTGAGAAAATTCTAAAGTTTCCTCTAATGATTCAAACATGATATTATTATCAGGAAATTTTTCACGTAGTTCAGTGTAGCTAAGTGAACCTTCAGCCAATACACTGGATGAGAAAAATACCACACACAAAATACTGATTAACACACTAGTGCATATTTTCATATTTCTTCCTTTGCTAATTATTCTGTACGAGTCTAAATATAATGCAATTATATTCTATTTTGTATTCTCTACCCCAAGGCAACATCAAGCATCATCATAACGCTAAAACCGGCGATAAGGCTTAAAGTAGCGGCGTCTGCGTTATCGCCTGATTGTGATTCGGGAATAAGCTGTTCAACCACCACAAAAACCATTGCACCAGCGGCAAACGCCAAAGCATAAGGCAATAAAGGGTGCATCATAGAAACAGCATAAGCTCCGATAACGGCGGCGATAGGTTCGACAATCGCTGAAAGTTGCCCGGACATAAAAGCAGAAAAGCGAGATTTGCCTTCCATTCTTAAAGGTAATGAAACCGCCGCACCTTCCGGAAAGTTTTGTAGACCTATCCCTAAAGCTAAAGCAATCGCTCCGCTTAAAGTGGCGGAGGGAAGCCCTGCGTCCAACGCTCCGAAAGCTACGCCAATTGCGAGACCTTCGGGGATATTATGTAAGGTAATAGCTAATATTAATAAAGTGTTACGCTTCCAAGTTGTGGGAATTCCCTCAGCATCTTCTATCTCTTTACCAAAATGTAAGTGGGGTAAAATATAGTCTATTCCTCTTAAAAACAAAGCCCCTAAAATAAATCCAAGCATGGCGGGAAAAAAAGCAAAACGCCCTAAATCAGAGCTCATTTCAATAGCGGGAGCAAGTAGCGACCAAAAACTTGCGGCGAGCATAACCCCGGCCGCAAAACCAAGCATTAAATCCAAAAGTTTACGAGATACATCTTTGGCAAAAAATACAGTTGCCGCACCCAAAGCAGTGATGCCCCAAGTGAATAAACCGGCAAGTAAGGCAAAAAATATAACTGAATCGAACATGACTTAATCCTATTTTTTATTATTTTTTTTATCGTTTTGTTTTTTCTTGGCTTTTTTTAATATATCCATCGCCTTGTAATCTTTTAATGACTCGGCACCGTCTAAAGCGGTTAATCCGTTTTTGTCTTTAGCGTCTATGTCTGCTCCGGCTTTTATTAACTCTGGAATAATCGCCTGATTGTTTTGATTAAATAAAGCCACAATTAAAATTGGATAGTTTTCATAATTAACCTCAGCACCGCCTTTGATTAATGCTTTTATTACAGCGGGGTTTGCGGCGTATTCTGCTCCACGTATTAAAGCCGTAGTCTTATAGTTATCTCTCATATTAACCTTCGCACCTGCTTTTATCAAGCCTGTTATGATAGTCGGGTCTTCGTTTTCTTCTGCTGCGTGCATTAAAGCTGTTCTACCTTCTTTGTCTTGAGCATTAACGTTTGCACCGGCTTCAATTAATATGCGGATTGACTTATAGTTTTTAGCTCTATATTTCGGAATATCAACATCCCATGGAAACCAAATTGGTTCATTGCGTGCAAGTAACATTAAAGCGGTTAAGCCCTCGTTATCTTGAGCATTAACATCAGCACCACTTTTTAATAAGTGCGTGATTACTTCGTGGCTATGAGTATATGTTACCGCATACATTAAAACAGTTTGTCCTCTTTTGTCTTTAGCGTTAACGTCCGCACCTGCTTTGATCAGTGTTTTTATTGGCTCAAGCGGTTTTGGGTTATATTTTGCCCACATTAACGCCGTCGTACCTTTTTCATCTTTAGCGTTAACGTCCGCTCCTTTTGCTATTGCTGCTTTTATTTGTTTTATATTGCCATTTTCGCATATCTTAAGAAATTCTTCGTTGCTCATGGCAAAAGCTGAAACAACAAACAAAAAGTTGAATAATAACACAGAAATTACGAAAAATAAGCGTTTTGACATGCTCGAAGCCTTAGAAAGTTTATATTGTTATTGATTTTATTTTGCATCAGCTTTCATTAACTCTTTTATTATATCAGAGTTTTTATTTGCTCTCACATAATCTAAAGTGGTCAAGCCATCTTTATCTTTAGCGTTCACATCGGCTCCTTTTGCTATTGCTGCTTTTATTTGTTTTATATTGCCATTTTCGCATATCTTAAAAAACTCTTCGTTGCTCATTGCAAAAGCTGAAACAACAAACAAAAAGTTTAATAATAAAACAGAAATTACGAAAAATAAGCGTTTTGACATGCTCGAAGCCTTAGAAAGTTTATATTGTTATTGATTTTTGATTCAGAACAATCTTAGATAACGATGAATAATAAAGCGTGTTGTAAAATTTATAAAATTAGTGTTTTCTTGAAACAATTTAATCGCTTATCCAAATTCTTTTAAACGTATTTTCTTTATTGTCCCAGTAAAAAAACGAATTAGCCCCTTCTGTTTTAAAATAATCAATCGCTGTATTTTTTATGACTATTTCAGGAGTTTCTCCCTGTTGACAATCCCAATAACCTTTTCCACAAGCTGTCTTATAAACACCACTTGCAACATCTTTAATTCCAAAAACTTGTATTAATGTATGATCTTGCATTTCATCTAAGAGGTAGGTTTTGAAATAATTATCTTTTTGACTTACAAAAGCAAATAGCCCAAAACCCATGCCGTCTTTACGCACTAACAGTTTTGCTTCATCAACTATCTTATCACTGTTAAAATCGCCTTTTACTATTGCATATTTGCCTTTATTTTCATCTCTCCACGTAGCTTTTAGCTCTTTGTCTGTGGGTAATCGCCAGTTTTGTGGAAGCCCGTTCACACATGCAGTTAGAAATGGTAAAGCAATAATGACGAAAATAAATATTTTTTGCATATTGTTCATGATTACGTTTTTCATGGTTAGGTTCTTTTTGATTGATGTAATAAAGGTTAGTTGTTGAAGCTTATTAAATCAGTTAAGCCGAGTTGAGTTAAGTTTTAATACTAATACGAAAAATAGACGAGTAAAGAATAGCACAAACGCTAAAAGAAATAAACGTTTGTGCCTAAACGTTTGTGCCTAAACGTTTGTGCCTGATGAATGTATATTTTTTCTCTATAAAGTTGTTCAGCTTTTTTTTATTGTAAGAATCAACAATAAATTTTATTTAGCCCCGGCGTTGGTTAAGACTGCTATCGCTTGAATGTTATTCCATTCTTGGGCAACAGACAGAGCTGTGGCACCATATCGACTTTTAGCATTCACATCAGCACCTGCGGTAAGAAGGTCTTTTATTACAGTAGGGTTTTTTCTATTTGAGGCTCCATAGATTAAAGGTGTTTCGCCTTTTTCATTTTTAGCGTTAACGTCGGCTCCGGCTTTAAGTAATTCCGCAATCACTTGAGGGTGTTTGTTTGAACGTGAGGCAAACATTAAAGCTGTTTCACCATCTGGGTCTTTGATATTAACATCTGCACCGGCTTGAATGAGTTCTATTATAGTTGTATAACCATTAGAATTATTTTTTGTTCCTCTTATTAAAGGAGTTTCCCCAGCTTGATTCTTTTCATTGATTTCCGCCCCGGACTTAACAAGTTTGGTTATTAGATTAGGATTTATAGTGTTAAAAACAGCCCAAGATAACGCCGTTTCACCCTTTTCATCTTTCGCATTCACATCAGCACCGGCGTTAAGTAATTCATTTATTACTTGTGGGTGGTTGTTAGTTCGTGCTGCAATAATCAAAGCGGTTGCACCTATTCTATTCTTTTTGTTCACATCAGCCCCGGCTTGGAGTAAGGTAGTAACTATTTCAGGTTTTTCGTTATGAAGTGTCGCAAACATTAAAGCAGTAGCCCCGCCTTTCCCTTGAGCGTTTACATCTGCACCAGATTTAATCAGTTCTTTGATAACAGTTAAGGGCGTATTGCCTAGTTTTATCGAATGAATTAAAGCTGTTTCACCATCTCTGACTATAGCATTCACATCAGCCCCGGCTTTAATTAAAGCTGCGATCACCTCAGGGTTTTCGTTATTGATTGCTGCAAACATCAAGGCGGTTTCATCATATTGATTTTTAGTGTTTACATCAATGCCAGCCTTGATTAATTCTTGTATGCGAATCAAAGTATTTTTTTCATTTATACTTACAGCATTCATTAATAAATTTTTATCTTGCCAGTCTTTATCATTTATATCCAACAGCCCGATCTTTATAATTTCTATTGATACGGCAGGGTCAGCGTTTAAAGCTACGGCTCTCACCAAGTCCTTTTTATAATGTCTATCATTCACATCAAAATCTACGCCACTTGCAAGAGCTTCTTTGATTTTATTGATATTGTCATATTGGCATCTCTCAAGAAACTCATCACCACTCATGGCAAAAGCGGAAACAGTAAACAAAAAGTTGAATACTAACACAAAAATTACGAGAAATAAACGTTTTGACATTGTTTAATCCTTATTCCAATTCAAGGTTATTTTATTTGGAAGCAATAGCTATTTATTGCAAATATTTTTTAGGGTTAGCCCCAAACTCTTTTATAAGATCTTGCTCAGTATATTCAATATATAAAGTTCTTAGTTTTTTGTCTTCCGTATCTAAAACATCTGAGAAAAAGCCTAAAGTCAATAGGTCTAAGAGCTTATGAAACCAAACAGATTTTGTTATGCAATTTTCATAATATTGATAAATATAAACGGTTTTTCCGCCATATTGAATATGGTCGGTTGATTCTCCAAGGAGTTTTTCAGCTTGTATTTTGGCTTTTCCTGTTTGAATAAATTCACTAAGTTCATCTTTTTTGAGTAAAGGGGGCATGGCTGTTCTCTGTTCTTGTGAATTAAAACAACTAGTTCTCTAGTGTAAGCTATAAGAGTTCTTTGCGTTTTGAAGAAGAAGGAATTTTTAAAGCTGTGCGATATTTTGCGACTGTACGCCTGGCGATATTTACTTTTAAAACATCTTTCAAATATTCGCCGATTTTTTCGTCGCTTAAGGGTTCTTTTGGGTTTTCATCGGCAATAAGTTTTTTTATCAGGGCTTTTACGCTTTCCGAGCCGACTTCACTGCCATCATCTAATGATAAAGCACTGTTAAAGAAAAATTTCAATTCAAAAGTTCCGTGAGGAGTAGCCACATATTTATTTGTAGTGATGCGACTGACTGTTGATTCGTGCATGTTTATGTCGTCTGCGACATCTTTTAAGATGAGAGGTCTTAAGCCCGAGACGCCAGAGATAAAAAAGTCTCGCTGTTTTTTGATTAAGCTTTCCAACACCTTATAGAGTGTTTTTTGACGTTGATAAACACTACGGATTAGCCAAGTCGCCGAACTTATTTTAGTTTTAAAATATTCTTTTTCTGTTTCGGAATTTAATGACATGCTTTCATCATATAAAGATGAGAGTTGAAGTTTTGGTAACCCTTCGTCGTTTAAGATAATAATAAAATCGTCATCATATTGATAAACGTAAGCATCAGGACTAACGAACATAGGCTCGCTGTCATCATAGTTAGCTCCGGGAAGCGGGTCAAGTGATTGAATAATGTCGAGATATTCTTTTAAATCTTCCATCTCGATTTTAAATTTTCTTAACAAAGGCTTATAGCGTTTTGATTCCAAATCATCGAGGTGGTCTTGGATTAAAGAAACTAAAATCGGATCACGGTCATAGTTTAAAACTTTTAATTGAATAAGTAAGCATTCTTGGGGGGTTCTTGCCCCAACACCGATAGGGTCAAAAAGTTGAATGCGAGCTAAAACCTGTTCTACCTGATTGGGGTCAGTTTTTAAAACCTCTGCCATGTCTTCAGTGCTTGATTGGAGATAACCTTTATTATCGAGGTTTCCTATAATTAATTCGCCTATTTCAACTTCTTTGGGGGTAAATCTCGAAAGATGTAACTGCCACATTAAATGCCCGGATAGAGACGTTTTTGAGATATATCTGGCTTCGGCGCTTAATCCTTCTTCAAGGTCTACCTCTTTCATGTTATGTTGGCGAGTTGTGCTTGCGAAGTCTCCGAGATAATCTTCCCAGTCGGCGTTTTGAGCTATTTCTTTGCTGTAAGCTTCTTCGTTATTTTCTGTTTTTCGTTGTTCGCTGATTAGGTCTTCTGTTCCGGCGTTGGGGTCGTCAAAGCCTTCTTCTAAAAAAGGGTTTTCCATTAACTCTTGGTTAATAGTTTCAATTAACTCTAATCTTGAGAGTTGTAATAGCTTAATCGCTTGTTGTAGCTGTGGAGTTAAAACAAGTTGTTGAGTTAATTTAAGATTTGTACGAAGTTCAAGACCCATGAGACTTACCTTATTGATACTGATAAAGCTTTGATAAAAAGTTGTAAATTTAGACTATTACACAATAATCTCAAAGTGGCTTTCGCCAGAAAGACACTCCAAAACTCAGTTTTGTAATGGTTTTAAATTGATAAAAAGTGGCTTAACAGATTGATAAAGCGATATAAATATGTCGCAAGTTCAGATGATATTGACATACTCTTATAATTATTGCAAGCGATATGCAAAGTTTATGCCCAATAGCTTTAATTTTGAGTCAATTTTATTGTGCTGTTTTTTTTAATTAAGCTAGTATAAGGGATTATTAAAGTTTTTTTGTGAAAAATACTTGATATTTTTTGTTGAAAGCGTATAATTCTTTACTTCGCCGGGGTGGTGGAATTGGTAGACACGCTAGATTCAGGTTCTAGTGTTCGCAAGGACATGGGAGTTCGAGTCTCCCCTTCGGCACCAAATTTTTTATTATTTAAAAAGTTTTTTGATTTAATTTGAGCTTGTAATTTTGGTATAAAAAAAGACTTATGTGGTTCATAAGTCTTTTTTATTTATATGCTTTATTATTTAAACTATTGTTCTATTTTTAGATCTTTACCAAGAAATCTTACGGTTGTTGGTTCGCCTTCGACATTATAAAAAACATAACGCACTCTAGTGTTGGATTTTTGTATTGCGTTTATATCACTGGCGAAAGAGTTGAGAGGGTATGAAAAATCATCTTTATCCAATAAAACAATCGCTTGTAAATCAGATAGATTTGTAATTCTTACGATATAGTCGTTATCGTTTTTAACTGCGAGTGTAACTTGATAGTTTTTAGGTTTATTTTTTTTATCATCAGCCTTTTCGCTTCCGGCAGTGTTCTCTTCAAGCGGTTCAACCTTAAGCACTTTAATTGATAGCAATTTATCCAATTCGGCTGCGTTGGTAACAATTTTTGCACCATCTGTGCTTTCGCCTTGTTTTCTACCTTCGTCTATACCGGCATCTACGCCTGAGAGTGCTTCTTTTCCGACAGAGATGATTTTTGTAACCGTGGACTTTACACCTTTTTTAACCGTGCTTTCTTCTTTAGGCGCAGGTGCTTCTTCGGCTGCTTTTACCGGAGTTTCTTGAGACCAAAGTAATATGCTACAACAACAAATAAGACAAACTTTTATAAAGTTTTTCATTCAAAGCTCCATTTTGTTTTTATTGCTAACCTTATTAAACAATAGATAATTACCCGCATACTGTCAACGGGTTAGAAGAGAATAGATGAGTTCAAGTTGCTTATTAATATTGTTTTATTTTAGTATATTAGTTTGTGGAAATTTGAAAATAGTTAATTTACGCATTTCTGCATTGACTTGCTTGCGTTGACTGCATATATATAACAGAGCAGAATTTTGGAGGGCTATTTATGTTTGGCATCGGAATGCAAGAATTATTGATTGTTTTAATTATCGGTTTAGTGCTTTTTGGCTCAAGTAAGTTGCCTGAAATTGGTGCCGGACTTGGAAAGGCAATTAGAAATTTTAAACGTGCATCATCAGAGTCTGATGAAATTGACGTTACTCCCAAACAAGGCAAAAAAGATTCGGATAAAGAAGACAAACAGGCCTAGTCTTTATCACTAATTAAGGCGATAATTGGAAGCAAGCTTGTGAATTTATTTGTTAAGCTTGTCTTTGACTAAAGGCTCGTTTTTAATTTTAATGTTTGTGTAAACGAATTGAGTTTTTGTCTTAAGGTATTTTATATTTGCCCTTATTATGTCCTGTTTTAATTAGCAGGCAAGTATGTGTTTTTTTAAAACAAACACTATTTTAAATAAATAAAAAAAGCCACTTTGTTTAAAAGTGGCTTTTTATTTTAAATAAGTTGTTTTGATCTTACTTAAATTTTGTTATGTCCTTGAATTCTGAGCCCGTTAAGTTGAATAAAGCCTGTTGCCATAGCTTGATTATAAACGTCGTCGTGTTCAAAGGTGGCGATATCTTTTCTGAATAATGAGTTAGGCGACTTACGACCAACACAAAATACGTTACCTTTAAATAGTTTTAAACGCACGGTTCCGCTGATGTTTTCCTGTGATTTATCGATAAGGGCTTGTAATACTTCTCTTTCGGGAGAATACCAAAAGCCGTTATAAATACAGGCGGCGTAACGGGGAATTAAGCTGTCTCTTATGTGCATAACTTCACGGTCTAAACAAATACTTTCAAGATCACGGTGGGCGGCGTGAATTAAAGTTCCGCCGGGGGTTTCGTAAACTCCGCGTGATTTCATTCCGACAAAGCGGTTTTCAACCATATCTATGCGTCCTATTCCATGTTTTCCGGCAATTTTATTTAAGTTCATTACCAAGGCGGCAGGGGCATATTCTTTTTCGTTAATAGCAATAGGGTCGCCGTTTTTAAATTCAATTGTAATATATTCAGGCTCGTTTGGAGTTTTTTCGATAGGCGTGGTTAAAGTATAAGTTCCTTCGCCGGCTTCTTCCCAAGGGTCTTCGAGTTCACCGCTTTCATAGCTTAGGTGTAGCATATTTCTGTCCATGCTGTAACGTTTTGAACCGGTTGGCAGGGGAATATTATTTTTTTCGGCAAATTTGATTAAGTCTGTGCGAGAGCTTAATTCCCAAGTACGCCAAGGAGCGATAACTTGTAAGTCGGGTGCCAAAGATGCAACGGAAAGCTCAAAGCGAACTTGGTCGTTACCTTTTCCCGTTGCTCCGTGTGAAATTGCGTCTGCTCCTTCCGAGCGTGCGATTTCGACTAGGCGTTTGGAAATAAGCGGGCGGGCGATTGAAGTTCCGAGAAGATAGCTGCCTTCGTAAACGACGCTTGAACGCATCATTGGAAAAATAAAATCTTTGGCAAACTCATTTCTCAAGTCTTCGACATAAGCTTTGGAAGCACCGGTATCCAAGGCTTTTTGGTCGACGCCAGCCAAGTCTTCTTCTTGTCCAAGATCGCAAGTTAAGGTTATAATATCACATTTATAAGTTTGTTTTAGCCACTTTAAAATAACAGAGGTATCTAAACCGCCTGAATATGCTAAAATAATCTTTTTAATTTTGTCTGTTTTTTTAGTCATGTTTTTATTCCTTAATATTTGTTTTAAATTTTGGTGGTTTTGAGTAAATAGTTTTAATTATATACTTGAATATAAATTTAAAATAGTATAGTCTAACAGTAATAAATTGTTTTTTTGTAAAGCCTTAATTTGTTTAAATAAAGTTTTGTCGCAATAGAGACATAAGCGAGCTGAAAAAACTTTTATTCGCAAGATTGTTACTATATTTTTGTGCTTTTGCAAAGCTTTAAAACAATGAATTATTGATTTTGGTTCATAATTTTTGAGATATATTTCTTAGGTAAAGATATTAAGTATTTATTGTTTTTTGCCGATATATCCTTTTGATGCATTTTAGAGTTTTAAATGTGTAACTATAGTTTATAAAATATTGTCTAAAAATTGGGGTAAATCTATGACGATGAAGCATAAAATAATCGTTGGGTGTGTGTTTTTAATCTTTATTATTATTGCAATTTCTTTTATTGGAACCAGAGCCCTAAACAAAAGCTCTGATGGTTTAATCGAGTTTGGACGTTTGGCATCTGTTAGTCAAACTCTTTATGACATTGACGGCGATTTTTATGTTATAGGATATAATGTTTATCGTTTTTTAGATCACCAAGATGCTAAGTTTATAAGTGCAGCGATAGCTCGCACTGACAGTCTGAAAGATAAGATTTCAATCGTCTTAAAGGTTGCTCAACGTTCAGAAAGTGTTAACAGTCTGAAACAACTAGAAGCAAATGTGAGTGTGGTGCATTCTAACTTAAGTGAAATTAACAGACTGTCTACTGTTACTTCAACTCACTATAATGAGCAAATATTACCTGCCTTAAGAGAACTCACCCTGCAGACTACAAAAACCTCAATGTTTGCTTTTGATGCCATTGAGTTTGATGTTTTATCTCAATACAGCAAATTAGCTGACCCCTTCGGAGAATTGAGAGGAGCTTTAGCTCGTTTTTACGTTGCGTTATCTCCGGAACTTGTGAGTGAAGTAAACAAACACATGGAAGAAGTAAAACAAATTTTAACAGAAGCTCTTTCTTTAACTCAAGATAATGCGATAAAACAAGAAATTGAAATTGATTTAAATTCCTTAGATTTATTTCGAGTTCATTTTTTAGAAATGGAAAATAATGCTATTAATCAACGAGTTGCTTTAACTAGCCTGAATGATATTATGCAACAGTCTTTTGTCGCTGTGGGCAGCATTTCTCAAGCTCAACTTGATATTAAAAATACCTTTGAAAATGATTTGCGTACTTCTAACGAAGACTCTCAAAGGCTGGCTCTTTCGCTAGGTATAATTGGGGTGATTGTGGGAATTGGCTTTGCTACTTTAATTATTTATAACTTAGTTAAAGTGCTTAAAGATGTAAGCAGATTTGCCAATGATATATCTATGGGCAATTTTTCTTCTATCATAAATGTTAAAGAAAAAGGCGAAATCGGAAGCGTAATTGATGCAATGCAAGAAATTTCAGGTGTCGTAAAAAATATGACCGGTCAAGTTATTGCTTTAACCGATCTTATTGCGGCCGGTGCCTTTAGAGACCGTTTAAAAGCAGATCAGTTTAAAGGTGGTTTCGGAGAAATAGCTAATGATATTAATACACTTTGTGATACTTATGTAAGTGCTTTAGATTCTATTTCAGTAGGTCTTATGACCGGAAACTCAAAATGTGAATTTAAGTTCTTAAATAAAGCTGCTCAATCTTTCGCCGGTGGTAATAAAGTTGGGGATCCATGTAAAGAGCATTTTAATACCCCGGCTTGTGATAAAAACTGTCTTGGTATGAAGGCAATGGGTTCCACAACCCCTATAACCGGTGAAACTGTTTTACGTCCGGCACTTGGAAAACCAATAGATGTTGCGGTTACTGCAATCTCTCTTTATGATAAACATAAAGAAGTTGTTGGATTTATGGAAATCTTGGTTGATATTACCGATATTAAAACTCAGCAAAAAATGATAGAACAAGCTGCGATTGATGCTTCGGAAATAGCTTCTCGTGTTGCGGCGGCGGCCGAAGAATTATCGGCACAAGTAGAAGAAGTTTCTCGCGGAACAGAAATGCAACGCAGGAGAATGGAAACAACGGCCGGTGCAATGGCTGAAATGAATTCAACCGTTTTAGATGTTGCCCGTAGTGCCGGAGAAGCCGCCGAACAAACAAACAATACCAGAAATGAAGCAAGAGAAGGTGCGGAACTTGTTAATAGAGTAATTGGCTCTATCAAGTCTATTAATCAAGTAACCCATACTTTACACTCAAATATGCAAAGCCTTGGTAAACAAGCCGAAAATATTGGTGGTGTGCTAAACGTTATTTCAGATATAGCCGATCAAACCAACCTCTTGGCTTTAAACGCCGCTATCGAAGCCGCCAGAGCCGGAGAAGCCGGACGTGGATTTGCGGTTGTTGCCGATGAAGTGCGTAAGCTTGCCGAAAAAACCATGCAGGCGACAAAAGAAGTTGAATCGAGCATTACCGCCATTCAACATTCTACTAAAACTAATATAAACGAAGTTACAAGCGCAGTCAGCAGCATAGAAGAAGCCACAGGCTTGGCTCAATCATCAGGAGATGCACTGACCCGCATTGTTGACTTGGCGGCGATTAACTCAAACCTTGTTACCTCAATTGCCACGGCGGCTGAAGAACAAAGTGCAACTTCAGAAGAAATTAACCGCTCCGTTGATGAAGTCAGCGTCGTTGTTACTCAAACCTCTAATGGAATGATTCAAGCAACAGCGGCAATTCAAGATCTTTCTGCAACTGCTCAAGAGTTAAATCGGGTTATGGCAGATCTTAAAAAACAAAATAAATAATTAAGAGCAAGATTAAACAAAATAAAAGCCTGAATAGAGTTTTCTGTTCAGGCTTTTATTTATTCGCTTTTTTTCCAGTCTTTCAAATGAAGCTCTATATACGCCATTCCGTTATAACGATTTATACGAGGTGAAAAAGCAAGAGTTATTTTTTCTCCTCTTTCTGCCGGAGTTTTGACTTCCGAACGTCGCCAGGCCTTTCCCTTCATACTCAGACCGCTTTTTTCATCTTTTACGTCAATTAAAACCAGATTTCCTTTTTGGCGAAAAGTTTGAAGTGTTAAGTCGTTAGTTGAAAATATCGGCTCAGGGTTTCCTATTCCAAAAGGTTGAAGCAACTCTATTTCTTTTAAAAAAGTAAAATCAGCCGCCTTTTTAAGGTCGATTTCTTGGTCTATTTTTATTTGTTGTGGAATTGGTTCAGACCCCAGAGTATTTTTGACTAAACGGTCAAATTCTTGCTTAAAGCTTTCAAGCTTGCTAAACAATAAAGTTAAACCGGCCGCTTGTTTGTGTCCGCCGAACCCTTCTAAAAGCTCTGTCATTTGGGTTAGGGCATCATGTAAGTCAAACCCGCCGACACTACGCCCGGAGCCTTTGACAACCGTATTACTATCAGTGTTTTTTGCGGTTATCTCTATGTTTTTATTACATAAAACAATAGTTGGGCGGTGGTAAAGCTCAACCATGCGAGAAGCGACAATTCCGACTATGCCTTGGTGCCAGTGTGCAGCATATAAAATCAAAGACGAGCTACCTTGTTTGATTTGTTCAAGGGCTTGAAGGTTTGCCTCTTTAACAATTAATTCTTCTTCATTTTGTCTTTCTGTATTTAAGCTATTTAGTTCGCTTGCCAGTTTTTCAGCCTCAGCTCTCTCTTTTGTCAAAAGCAGTTTCAAGGCTGTGTGAGCTTTTCCGACTCGTCCGGCGGCGTTAATGCGTGGAGCAATATTGAAAACCAGTTGACCGGCATCAATTTGGGCTGTGGGCGAATAGCCGGAAACAGCTTTTAATTCGGCTAAACCTATGCGTTTGGGGTTTGCAACAAGCAGTAAACCATTTTTTACCAAAATACGGTTTTGTCCTTTTAGTTCTACCATATCCGCTAGAGTTCCAAGGGCGACTAAGTCTAAAAGACTGCGAATATCTATTTTTTTCCCGTTGTGTTTTTCGAAAAAATTATTTAAAGCCGCCATTAAAAAAAAGGCAACACCCACTCCGGCCAAGGTTTGACATGGACAAGGTACAAGACGTGGATTGCAAATTATATCGGCATCGGGCAGTTTGTCAGAGGGCAGGTGGTGATCACTGATGACAACAGTCATTCCAAGTTCTTTGGCTCGTTTTATTCCGTTGTAATCAGTAATGCCGCAATCAACGGTTAAAATTAAATTAGCCCCTTGATTATATAATGATTCTACTGCTTTAACGCCTAGTCCATAGCCTTCCTCTATACGGTCGGGAATATGATAAACACAATTAAAACCATGTTGACTCATAAAATCTAAAACCAACGCCGTTGAGGTAACGCCGTCTACGTCATAATCTCCGCACACGCCAAGTTTTTTTCCGTTTAAGATGGCTTCGCCGAGTAGTTTTGCCGCGGCGTTAAACCCCGTCCATTGTTCTAAAGGAGCGAGTTTTTGCAAGCTCGGGTTTAAATATTCGGCTAGGTTTTCATAAGACTCAAAGCCTCTGTTGATAAGTAACGAGGCGATTTCATGGGATATATTTAATTTGTCTGCCCATTCTTTGAGCTGTTTTGTGTTTTCGTCAACTTCTTGTTTATCGTTGTTGCGAAACGTCCAAATTGAATTCACAAGTTCTCCGCTATAGTTCGTCGGCTATAGATATATATTTGTTGTCTTCAAATATTTTTAATATATTTGGCATGATGCTGTCTATATTTATATCAAGCTCATTAAGATGTTGAGTTATTTTTTTTGAGAGAAATTCGCTTGGCGTATTGTTTTCTGAGAAAAAGTTTTGCAAATTGTTTTTTTCACTCGCCAGATAATTGGCTATTGCGATAAATAACGCCGTCTTTTTATGTTCTTTTGCCAATTCCGGGTAATGATGCCAGATTATGGGTTCTGTTAAAGAGCGGGGAAGCCCCCAACTTTCTAAAACTCGTCCGGCTATAAGCCCGTGATCAAGCCCCCAATAGCTGTCTTCTGCTTCTTGTGTACTTAATTGTTTTTCTTTTTCAAGTTGGTTGATGGCGAGCCAGTCGTTTGGGCGTAAGGCGGCGATCATTACCTTACCAAGGTCGTGTAAGAGAGAGGCGGTATAAACTTCATCATGGTTTATATTTTGTGAGCCAATATTGTTGTTTTGTGCGTAAGATAAAACTCTGGCACAGGCACCGGTCAAGAGTTGATGTTGCCAGAGCTCTGTAAAATTAAATTCCAAAGGAAATTTTTTTGGTTTTATGCTTAAACGTACGCCTGTAATCAAAATTAAATTGCGGATTTCGTTTAAACCTAAAACAGTTACTGCCGCCAGTGGTGTAGAAACCTGAGAGATTAAAGAGTAACGAGGAGAGTTTGAAAGTCGCAGTATTTTTGCCGTAAGCCCCGGGTCTTTTTCGATTAAACCGGCAATGTCTTTGGTTGCAGAGTCAGATTTTGGGTGAGTCATATCAAAAAGCTTACTAACAATTTTAGAATCATAAGG
The DNA here is from genome assembly GCF_900143255.1 of Desulfovibrio litoralis DSM 11393. NCBI lineage: Bacteria > Pseudomonadati > Thermodesulfobacteriota > Desulfovibrionia > Desulfovibrionales > Desulfovibrionaceae > Desulfovibrio > Desulfovibrio litoralis. The sequence goes on along the minus strand of NZ_FRDI01000003.1, from coordinate 443,159 downwards.
TAACCTTGGTGGGTTGTTTTGTAATTCTTCTAAAAAAAGTTGTGCTGTTTTGAAGTGATTGCTCATAGCCTACTCTTGTTTTTATATTCACCTTTTTATATATCAAGCTTTTTGAAGACAACGGTATGTATTTTGTGAAATTAACTTAGCTTTGGGGCAAAATGGACTCTATCTTCTTTTTTTGTTCCGGATTTAAAAAGTTTTTTGCCTGTAGCCACATAACGGCTTTAGCGGCGATTTCATGTTTGGGGTCAAGTTCGAGTGCTTTGATAAAGTGTATTGCCGCATTGCTGTAGTCTTCTTTTTCAAGATAAGCACGCCCCATATTGCAGGATAAATTTTCGTCATCAGGCGAGATTTCTATTGCTCTTTTATAATAATCAACGGCTTGGTCAATCATTTTGTTTTTTCTTAGCGAAATTCCAAACTCATTAAAGAGGTGTTTGTGTTCTTGTTCAAACGCTCCGTCTAATTTAACCAATCTTTCAAAAATATTATCGGCTTTTCCCGTATCGCCTCGATCAAGATAAGTAAGGCCGAGTCCGAAGTTTGCTCTAATATTTTCTTCGTCTATTTTTAACGCCGAGCTATATTCCATTTCGGCACTAAAACTTTCGCCGTTGGCACGGTGTCTATCGGCTCTGGCGATTGTTTTATTGATTTCGCGTATTTTGGGTAAGACATTGACGGTATAAAATTCAGGTTCGGGAGAAAATTTAGTTAAAAATTCATCACGCGGAATAGTGCGTTTTGGTCCTGATGGTATATAATTTGAGTTTAGCGGTTGAACTTCGATATTGCCTGAATCTTGTTCAATAGCGTCCCAAAACGCTTTTTGAATAGTTTTTCGTGATGTTGTGCCTGTTCCGACTTTTTTTACCTCTTGAGAGGAAAAGATACCTTTTATTTTTACATAGCCGTCATTATTTTTTTGTTCTTCTGACATATTTTTTCTCTTTTTGCTTTTAGGTTGTAAGAATAAAGCACCTTAACATGTTTTTTAATTTGTTGTTATATAATTTAAACTTAAATTTAATTATTGGAAATAATTGTTAAAATTTCTTGAACTATTTGCTTTGGGTTTTCAGCTTGGGTGATGGGGCGACCGACAACCAAAAAGTTTGAACCGGCTTTAATTGCTTCTTGAGGAGTCATAACCCTGACTTGATCATGATTTTTATCATCTTTGTTGTTATTGGCAAGGCGTATTCCCGGTGTTAAACAAAGAAAATTGTTGCCACACTGCTCTTTGACTGCTGTTGCTTCCATTGCGGAACAAACAACTCCATCAAGCCCCCAATCTTTTGCGTTTTGTGCCATTTTTACTATTTTTTGTGGGTCTGTGTTTTCTTCGCTGGTTAATATTGTAACTCCAAAGAGAAGAGGGCGTTTTTGAGTTTTTTCCAAGTTTAAATTTAAAGCGTTAACGGCCGCTTTCGCCATTTTTTCGCCGCCACTGAGGTGAATATCTATAATGTCAACGCCCAAAGTTATGGCAGATTGTATTGCCGAGGCGACAGTATTGGGTATATCATAAAATTTTAAATCCAAAAATATTTTAAAGCCCATTTGTTTTAGTTTTTTGATAAGGGTCGGGCCTTCGGCAACATAAAGTTGCAAACCAATTTTAAGTAAGGGTTTTGGGTTTAAATCTTTGCAAGTTTCAGCAAGGGCGAGAGCCTTACTTGCACTTGGGTAATCGAGAGCGATAATAAGTTCTGTTTTCATCTATTGTCTCTTAAGCGGTTTATTTGATAAATATTTTTTATGACCATTGTTTTAACAAGTCGTTTAAAAAGTGAGAGCGACAAACGGGGGCAAGGGTAGCCGCAATATAAGCCGAGCGTAACTCATCGTAAGCGGTTTTAATATCATCATTAATAATAACACAATCAAAAAGAGGCGCATCAGCTATTTCTTTAGTAACAACGGATAGACGTCTTGCGATTACTTCATCGGAATCTGTTCCTCTTGAACGCAGTCTTTGTTCCAAGACTCTTCTTGAAGGTGGTAGGACAAACACATAACGCCCAAGATTTTTTAAGCTGGCTTTTATTTGCCTTGCACCTTGGACATCAACATCAAACAAAATATCATTACCGTCAGCAAGGGTGTTTATAGTGTTTTGCAGGGGGGTTCCGTAATAGTTCCCGTGTACTGTTGCCCATTCTGCGAAATAATTTTCATTAATCAGGTTTGAAAATTCTTCTTTCGTAACAAAATAATAATCTTTGCCATGAACTTCGTGGGGGCGAGGCGGTCGAGTTGTATAAGAGACGGAAAAAACAAAACGTGGAAATTCGCTTAGTAACCTTTTTGTAAGGGTTGTTTTTCCCGCTCCCGAAGGTGCACAAATTATTAAGGCTATTCCTTTTCTGTCAACAGTATTCATAAAACACCCTAAAAAGAGATAAGATAAGTTAGAGAGGTTAAAATTTTATTAGTTTCCGTCTTGTACTAAACGTTGTGCGAGTGTTTCGGCTTGTATTGCTGATAAAATAATGTGATTTGAATCAGTTATGATAACAGCTCTGGTTTTACGCCCTTGGGTTGCGTCAATTAACCTTGATTCATCTTTTGCGTCTTCTCTAAGCCTTTTAGCCGGAGAAGAGTTTGGGTTTATTATGCTGATAATTCTTGAGATTAAAACGGCATTCCCAAAGCCTATGTTTAAGAGCTTATATTCCGCCACACCTTACTCCAAGTTTTGAACTTGTTCACGACATTTTTCAAGTTCATTTTTAAAGTCAACAACTATTCTGGATATTTGCACATCTTGAATTTTATTTCCACAGGTATTTATTTCTCTGAAACATTCTTGCATGGTAAAGTCAAGCCTTCTTCCGGCATCATTTCCGAGGCTTAAGAGTTCTCTCAAGCGTTCTAAGTGAGAGGAAAGTCTAGTTAATTCTTCACTTACATCAAGTTTATCGGCAAGCAGGGTGATTTCTTGTAAAAAACGCCCTTCGTCCAATTCTTGTTGATGATTTGCCAAGATTTCGCCAATTCTCTCTTTAACCGCTGAAAATCTTTCTTCTTTTATTTCCGGAGCCCTTTCAATAATAAGATCAAGCCATTCTTCCATGCGGATAATGCGTGATAAAATATCGCTTGATAAAGTTTTTGCTTCGCTTAATCTTGCGTCGTTCCAATCGGTTAAGGCGGCTTCTAAACCTTGAACAAGATTGTCTGATAATTCTTCGTTGTTGCTTAAGTTGTCTGTTTCCCATAAATGAGACAGGCCTAAGAGACGGTTATAATCAGGTGTATAAATATGACCACGTTCTTTGGCAAAAAGCGTTAGACGATCTAAAATACTTGATGCCGCATTGTCGTTAAACGTTAAGACGTCTGAATAATTATTATTGAATTGAAGGCTTAAAGAGACTTCCAAACGTCCTCTTTGTGCAAAACGCCTTAAAGTTTTTTCAAAGATTGGTTCAAAGGACCTAACACATTGAGGCAGACGCCACTTTATATCAAGATAGCGACTATTTACGCTACGTACTTCCCAAGTTTGCACACATTTTTCTTCTTCTTGAGAATAGCGACCAAATCCGGTCATGCTTTTTAACATGGTACTCCGATCTTATTTGAATTATTTAGAGTTTAAAGTATAGTAAGTTTAATAAATAAAAAATTTACCAAAATATAAGATACTCTCTTGTTCTTAGCAAGTTTTAATATTTAATTTATGCTTTTGTTTTAAAGTAAGAGAACTGCAACCCTCTGTTTTACGTGTTTTTTCTCGTTTTATGTTTTGTATACACATAGTATAAAACGTCTTAAGTCGCAAAATTACTTATATTTGTTTATATCTTTCTAATAAATAGCCTTGTGCAATTCTGTTGTTTGTGTTATTATCAAGCCCGATAATTTATTTAAAAAGAGTTGTCAGAGGCTTTTTCTTTTAACAAATCAGGATAGTTATAGTCGTTTATGAAAAAAATGAAAATCGCTTGGATTGGTCATCTTTATTTTCCTTTAGACTATTTTCCCCCATACTTTGATTTTTTTCATATCCCTTATTCAGATCCGGGCGTTTATAATTGGAATGAGCTGGTTGAAAGGGTCGGTTTTACGCCTGATATTGTAGTTTTAGCCGATTATAGTACGCCTCCGCCTTTGGTCAACCTTGAAGAATTTCCTTGTTTAACGGTTTTTTATGCGATTGATACCCATATTCATTCTTGGTATCCTTTTTATGCCCAAGGTTTTGATTTGTGTTTTATCAGTTTAAAAGATCAGTTTGCGGAATTTTTAAATAAACGTCTGAGTAATGAACAAGTCTTTTGGTTCCCGCCTTGTGCCTCTTTACGGTCTATTCCTCTAGATCCTGATCCGCTTTTACCAAAATACCGAGCAATTTTTGTGGGTAATTTGAATCCCGAGCTTAAACCGAGGCGTGTAGATTTTTTTAACGCCTTAAAAGAACAGTGTCCTGAGTTACACCTGCAAGAGCAAGGCTCTTTTCCCGATTTATATGCCAACTCTGATTTGGTTTTAAACTTTTGTGATCATGATGAACTTAATTTTAGAGTATTTGAGGTTTTGGGTTGTAAAAAACCTTTGTTAACACCCTTGATAAAACATGGTTTAACCGAACTTTTTGAACCTGAAAAAGATTTTTTTGGATATGACCCGGGTAATATAGAAGAGACCGCACAAAAAATAAAATTTTTATTGGAAAATCCAGAGTTGTGTAAGCTTGTCGCTGAAAGTGGGTATAACAAAGTTAATGAAAGTCATAGACCACAACACAGAGTAAAGTTTCTTTCGGAGCAAATAGAAAAAATAGTTTTTAACGGGGTTGCCGATTCTCTTATCCAAAAACGTTTATCGTCAAAAGAGTTTATTCATAACGCTTATTTAAAAATGTTATATTTGCTTCTTGCGGAAAAATCTTCTGATTTTATTCGTCAAAAAGCTTATTTAAAAGCTGGCAAAAAGTATTAAAAAGTGTATTCTGTGATTGTTATTTTTCTGGCTGTATAATATTAGATATAAATATTTAAAAAATTCAGGTTTATTGTTTGAAATTATTTAGTTTAATCGATAGTTTTTAGTTATATATTTAAAAATCTTGGCTAAAGAGGGGTTGTAATTATGGAAATAGTCCTTTGGGGCGTACGCGGAAGTATATCAAGCCCATCTCCGACAACACAGTTTTATGGTGCGAATACTACTTGTATTGAAGTTCGCACAGACAATAATGACTTGTTAATTTTTGATGCGGGTTCCGGCTTGCATCATTTAGGAACAACCTTGCCTGATAGCGGGGTTTGTCATCTTTTTTTAAGTCATGGACACGCAGACCATATTCAGGGTTTGGGTTTTTTTAAACCTATTCATAACCCAAATTGGACAATTCATGTGTATGTACCTGCTTCTTTAAAAAGAGTGGTAAAAAACTTTTTTGATGGAAAAACTTTTCCCGTAATGTTTAAACAACTTCGCAGTAAGATTGTTCAACATATTGTTACGCCCGGAAAAGTAATTAATGTTTCTAAAAGAAAAAATAATCCGATTAAGGTTAAACCCTTTTTAGGTAACCACCCCGGTGGTAGTGTTGCTTATAAAGTTTATGCCGATGAATCTGTTTTTTTATATAGTGGTGATCATGAGATTACAAGTGATCCTGTTGTGCGTTCAAATACTTTCGAACTGCTTTCTCGCATAGATGTTGCCGTTGTTGATGCCGCTTATGGAAAAGATGATTACCACGAAGGTTGGGGGCATTCCAAGTGGGAAGATTGGGTTGAACTTGCAGCCAGAGCAAAGGTTCCTTGTTTGGTTTTATCTCATCATATGCAAGATAGAAGCGATAAAGAACTTGATGATTTGCAAGATACCGTTATGCCAAAGACAAGCGGAAGCAGTGATTTATATAACCGAGTTTATGTTGCTAAAGAAGGTTTAAGATTTATTCCCAAAAAAGATACCTCTTTTATTCCTCAACGTAGCGATTGGATGTTTGAGTTCGTAGAAAATCTTGGAATTCATAAAGATGAAAGTATTATCTTAGATCGTATTTTAGCAACAAGCAGGGAAATTACACAGGCTGATGCGGGAACTGTTTTTCTGGTTGAAAATAATCAACTGGTTTTTGCCTATACACATAATGATACGCTTTTCCCTGCTGATAGTTCATATAAACATGCTTATGTAAACGTGCGTCTTCCTATCTCTCTTGATTCAATCGCCGGTTATGTTGCCAGTACGGGAAAAACTCTTAATATTCCCGATGTTGAAACTTTGCCTAAAGATTTGCCTTATCATTTTAATGATAGTTTTGATAAAGCAACCGGCTATCAGTCAAAATCAATGTTGGTCATGCCATTTTTTGACAGGAATAAAAACTTGTTGGGTGTTTTACAACTTATTAACAGTATAAACCCTCGTTCTAAAAAAATACAGGCTTTTGACATTAATATGGAAAATAACGTGCGTCTACTTGCTAGAGAAGCCGCGAATGTTCTGGAAATAAGTGGAATTTTGCGTAAAAACATTTATCGTATGTTAAAAGTAATTGCCATTCATGATCCAACTGAAACCGGTCCTCATGCGGAACGTGTTGGTGCTATTTCCGCAGAACTCTATCAACGTTGGGCAGAAAAACACCAAAAAACACCTGATGAAATTCGCTTTTTTAAAGGGCAAATTCGTCTGGCAAGTATGTTACACGATGTTGGAAAGGTGGGAATAAGCGACCTTATTCTTAAAAAGAAAGCCCGCTTGACCGAGGAAGAATATATAACAATGCGTAATCATACCAGACTCGGTGCTTCTTTATTAAGTAGCGAAACAAAAGATATTACCGAACTGGCACACGACGTTGCCCTACACCATCACCAGAAATGGAATGGACAAGGTTACGTTGGCTCAGACGACTCTGATAGACTTGAAGGAACATCTATTCCGCTAGTTGCCAGAATTGCCGCTATTGCCGATGTTTTTGATGCACTCGTTTCGTCTCGTTGTTATAAAAACGCTTGGAGTTTTGAAGAAGCAAGACTTTTTTTAAACAGAGAAGCGGGGCAACACTTTGACCCTTTATTAGTAGAATGTTTTAACGATATTTTTGATTTGATTCATAAGATTTATGAACGCTTTCCTGATGTTGCAACTGCTTAGGTGTTGTGGCAAAACATATAACAGCTTATAAAAGCGTTATTAACTCATAATTTAGGCTGGTTTATGTATTTTTTTAGAAGTTTAATGAGATTGTTGAGACTTAGATGGGTTTCAATTATTTTTAGTGGCTTAGCGATTATTTTTATACTTATATCTTTATATATTTCTCAAGTTTCTCTTATCCGTCAATTTGATTTTAAGGTTTATGATACCTTGTTGCCACTGGCAAAGCGTGAGGCACTAACGGCGGTTCCGGTTGTTATTGATATTGATGAAGCCTCTCTTGACGCATATGGTCAATGGCCTTGGCCACGTTATTTGGTTTCTAATCTTTTGATTAAGCTTAAAGAACAAGGTGTTTCGGCGATAGCCTTAGATATTTTATTTTCTGAACCCGACCGTTCTTCTCCGACCAGTATAAAAAAATATCTGAAAGAACATGAAAATCTTAATCTAAACCTTCAGGGTTTTCCCCAAGCTATGCTTGATTACGATCAAATGTTAGCAAAAACGCTAAAAGATACTCCAAGCGTTTTAGGGGCTTATGCACACTTTGAAAAAACAAAACCGTCTGAGGCGTTAGATATGCCCGGCTCAGTTAATTTGATTATAAAGGGAAGTCAAGGTGCAAAAGAGTTTGAGTCCAGTGTTTTAAATATCAGTTCGGCGACCCTGCCTTTAGAAAGCTTTTGGAACAATGCTCCTATTGGTTTTATTAATGTTTCGCCTGATAGCGATGGAATAGTTCGGCGTGTTCCTCTGTTGTTTAAATGGAATGATGAAGTTTATTCTTCTTTGTCTTTACGGGTTTTGATGTTGGCTTTGGGAGCAAAAAAACTCACTGTGAATATGAATCCTGAGGGCATTGAATCTGTGCGTGTCGGAGCTTATACTATTCCGCTTAGTCCTGAGGGTGAGTTTCTTTTACCCTTCCAAGGACCTCACAAAACCTATACTTATATTAGTGCAAAAGATGTTTTGCAAGATAAGGTTGACCCTACTATATTAAAGGGGGCTGTTGCTTTTGTGGGAACGTCTGCCCCGGGGTTGTTGGATATTAGGGCGACTCCGTTTGATACTTTTTATCCCGGAATTGAGATTCACGCAACTTTGTTGGACGCAGTTCTTGCTCAAAAATTTATTCAAGATATTCCTTGGGTGCATGTTGTTCAAGTTTTAATCATATTTATTTCCGGTATAATTTCGATATTTATTTTTGGTTTTGCACGTCCTTATGTATATATGCTCGTTGGTTTGTTTATGGCGGGCAGTATTGTTTTTATCAGCCGCTATTACTTTATACAAGGTTATTACCTTTCGCCTTTATACGGGCTTATTACAATAGGTTCGCAAGGTGTTTTTATTTTGTTTTTACGTTTTTGGCAGGCAGAAAGACAAAAAGCCTTTTTATACAATACGTTTTCTCGTTATGTTTCTCCGGAAATCGTTAAACGTATTACAAAGTTACAAGGTAATATTTTTGCCGGTGAGGAACGCAACGTAACGATCATGTTTACTGATATCCGCCGTTTTACCGCAATGTCTGAGAGTTTAAAACCAGAACAGGTGGTTAATCTGCTTAATCGATATTTTACTCCTATGACGGCTTTGGTGCGTGAGAACAGCGGTACTTTAGATAAATTTATCGGTGATTCTCTGATGTGTTTTTGGAACGCTCCCGTGCCTGTTCCTTATCATGCGGTTAAGGCTGTGGAAACTGCCATTAAACTGCATGAAAACTTGGAAAAGTTGAATGTTGAACTTGCAACAGACTTTGGTTTAACTATGTCTATGGGCGTAGGGGTTCATACAGGTAAAGTTTATGTTGGAAATATGGGGTCTGCTGACCTTTTAAACTATACGATTATTGGCGATAACGTAAACTTGGCTTCACGTATAGAAGGGCTTTGTGCTATTTATCAAGCAGGAATAGTTATTAGCAGTATAACAAAAGAAGAGTGTGAATCTCACTTTGGGTTTCAGTTTTTAGATGTTTTAAGGGTAAAGGGGAAACAACAGCCTATAGCCGTTTATATTCCCATGACACTCGAAGAAGCAAAAAAGCGGGAAGAAGAGTTGAAAACTTGGGATACTGCTATTGATAGTTATCAAAAGGGTAACTTTGAAGATGCCTTAATTGATTTTGAAGCCTTAAGAGAAAAATTCCCCACAACCTATATTTATGAATTGTATGTTGAACGCACTAAAAAACTACTCGCCAATCCACCTGAAAATTGGGACGGAGTTTGGGTTTTAAGTATTAAATAGAAATTATAAGACGAGGGCTTTTCTCTTTGTTACTCTCTTTTCCTTAATTATCATCTTAAGGTCATAATAAATCGTTAATAATTAAAGTCTTGTGATGTTGAGGCTATTGCATAATAGTCTTACAGTGGCTTAAGACGTTTTATGTTATTTGTATACAGAGCTTAAAACGATGAAAAACACGCAAAACCTAGTTTTGCAATGTATTTGTTAAAGAGATATAACTCGCTTGTTAAAGACTACAGTGAATAGTCTTTGATTGTATTAAAATTTGATTGCATTAAAAAATATTTAGCCAATAAAAAAAGCACCCGCAATTAAACGAGTGCTTTTTTTGTTGATTTTAGAAACTTTTTAAATTCTTAGTTGATAGGTGGGAACACAACGCGGAATTCGCAACGACGGTTCTTAGCCCAAGCGGATTCGTTGTTACCTTCAACGGCTGGACGTTCTTTACCGTAGCTAACCATTTCTAGTTGCTCAGGTCTAACACCTAAGTTAACTAAATATTCGTAAGCAGCACGGGCACGACGCTCACCCAACGCTAAGTTGTATTCAGCAGTTCCGCGGTTATCTGTGTGGCCTTCGATAAGTACACGCACGATTGGGAATTGTTTAATTAAAGCAGCACTTTGGTTAAGGGCTTCTTTTCCTTCAGGTTTGATTTCATAGCGATCAAATGCAAAGTAAATAGTTTTATTAGAAAGAACAGCTTGAACTTTTCTTGCATTTTCAACATCAGCTTGGGTATATCCGCCACCTTCACCAGTAGGGGTATCAGTACCAACTTTTTTGGCACAACCAGTAGCAACAGCCATCGCCAACAACATAACAGCCATAAAAGCATAACGTAATGCTTTATTCATAAGACCTCCTGCAAACAGCAAAAAATATAAAGTTATAATATAAATACCAAGACGAAATATTTAGCTACAACGTCTGTAATATTCTTAGTAATGCTTATCTATATGTTGAAATTTGTCAAGGAATAAGTTTAATTTTTTTGACTAAAATCATATTTTTTACTTAATTTTCAAAATATTTAAACGTCAAATATGTTTAGAGTTGCGGTTAAAAGTTGTTTTTTTATCGTTAACATATTGTAATAAATTATCTTATGTATTTTTTTCTTTCTGTCATAATATTTTCTATTTTATCGGTTTCATCTTTTTCATTTTGGGTCTTTGCCAGCTCTTTTAATTTAACAAGTTGAGCCTCATATTTTTTTCGATTGTTTTGATAAACATAGCTGTAAGCTAAATGTAGATTGGCTTTAAACATTTCGCCTTTACTGCCGAATACTTTGGCGATTGCTTCATGTACATCAGGGTCATTGGGCAAATAACGCAAAACTTCTTTAAAAAGTTGTTCCGCTTCTTTTAAGTTTCCATTATCGGCCTGAAGTCTTCCGTAATAAAAGTTTGTTAAAATATCTCTTGGGTTTTTGGCGAGTGCTAAGTTAAGATATTTTTCCGCCTCTTTTATATTTCCTTTATAATAGTTAAAAATACCAAATTCTCTAATTGCCATATTGTCATTCGGGCTACATTGTAGAGCCTTGTTGAAAAACTCATTAGCCTCTTTAACCTTGTTTTGGCGTGATAAAACTATTGCCATTCCTAACTTGGCGAGGCATTTTTGTTGTTCTGTTCCACTTTGTAAAATTTCATTAAAACGAGCCAAGGCTAATTCTTTGTCGGCATATTTTGCGGTTATTAACGTTTGGATACGCCAAAATTGAGCGTTATCTTCTTTTCTGTTTTGGATCGCTTTGGGAAGCTGTCTTACCCTTGCTTCTATGTCTTTGATACGCTCGCTAATTGAAGGGTGAGTAGAGAGATAGGCGGGAATGCTTCTTCCCGTTGCCCATTGCCTGCGTTGCATTTTTTTAAAGGCATCTACCATTCCCTCTGGTTTATAGCCTGCGTCAACGTAATATTTAAAGCCAATTTGGTCTGCTTCGTCTTCATCGGCTCTGGAGTAACTGAGCATGGACGATTGTCCGAGGGCCATAGAACCGGCGACGCCCGCCCCTTTAGCCTCGCCTTGTCCAAATATGGCGGCGGCTAAAGCTCCGACCAAGGTTAAGGCAGTCATTTTTTTTCCGTGTTCTATGCGTCCTGCGATATGTCGTTGGGTTGCGTGGGCTAATTCATGGGCAAGCACGGCGGCAACTTCGCTTTCTGAGTCCATATTCATAATAAGACCCGTATGTAAAAAAAGATAACCGCCCGGAGCCGCAAAAGCGTTCATTGCACTATCTCTTAAAACGGCAACTTTAAAATCAAAGGGTTGGGGTGGAGCTTGTTTTAAGAGTTTTTGGAACATCTCTTCCACATAGTTTTTTATTTCCGGGTCTTCTATTAAAGGCAAGCGAGATCTTACCATAACATCAAATTGTCGCCCCAGTTCTATTTCGTCTTTAATTCCGAAACTAAACAAATCGGCTTTTGCAGACAAAGGGAAAATAGATGTAATGATAAAAATGTTCAGCATTAAAAAAACAAGTATTTTTTGTGTAAGTATTGTATAAGTTTGATTTTTCATAATATTGACCTTTTGTTGTGAGCTTTACAAAGTTAAACTGCGTTGAGTTTTTACGATTATATACACAAATATTTTGTTTTGTCGTTTATTTTTTTGAGCCTCTGAGAAGGCGTTTATCACCCACTCGCACGGTCAGTTTTTCCCTGTCAAAATATTCTAACAGGGCAATCAAATATTTTCGTGAAAGACTTGTTAAATCTTTTAAAACAGCTAAATTCAAATCGTCATTGCTTTCAAACCAAGCTGTTACCGCTTCCCAAATTTTGTCTAAAACAGGACGATAATAATAAATTTCGTCGCTTATTTTAACTAGTTCGCCACTATCTTGCAGATTTTTTAATAGGGGCAAAGCTTCTTTTTGATTTAAGGCAAGACTTTCTAAAATTTCTTTTATGTTTAATGGTGTTTTGTCAGACTCTTTATATATGTTTAAGAGGGCTGTTTTTATATCTTGTTGATTTGTTTCAAGTTTTGCTTGGTGAGACGGAATCCGCACCAAGTCTCCTTCCACATGAAGCAATTTCTTTTTTGATAAACGCTCAAGTAGAAAATGTAAGAGTTTAGGGTATAAAGAAGCCCCCCAGCCGGAATAAAATTCATTTTTGCCCAAGCCGTTTTTCGCAGGGTTTTGTTTATGAAATTCATTAATAAAACTCAGGGCGGAATTTTCCAAAGCTTGCACTATACTTTGAGCAATATAGCGTTTTTCCTCTTTGTCAAAACAGGAAAGTTCTTGTTTTCCGTTTAATAAAGCGAGTTCTTTTTCGAGCGTTTTTGAGTTAAGGTTGGTAAATGCTAAAAGTTCATTATAATTAAGCCCTTGTTTTTCTGCTAACTCAAGACGCATCAAAATTAAATCTTTTGCTTCTGCGTTTCCAAGTTGTAATAATTTTTCGGTTTTTTCTTGAAAGAGAGGGTCTTTTTTCTTTAACTCGAGAGATAGGGGATTTAACAATTCGGCTCCGGCAATGGTTCGAAGCGGTGAATATGCCCTTATAACACAGCGATCTCCAAAAACTCCGACCATGGGTTCAGTAAAGCGAACTTGACATAAAGCCGTTTCGCCGGGGTTAAGTTTATCTCGGTCAAAAAAATACAGACGGGCAAGAGTTTCTTTTGTGCCGTGGTGAAAGTGGATTTCGGTTCTGTGTTTTATGGCAGTGGGCGTTGAGCTTAGACAAGTTAGTTTAATATCCCAATGTAAAGAGGGAAATAATGAATCAGGGCGAGCCAAAACTTCGCCTTTTTGAATATCGCTTACTTCCAAATTACTTAAATTTATGGCTGTTCTTCCCCCAGCTTCGGCTATTTCAACGTTTTTGTCATGACTGTGCAGGCTACGGACTTTGGTGTTTTTTTCTTTTGGATAAACAGTTAATTCTTCACCGTTTTTAACTTGTCCTGCGATCATTGTTCCGGTTACGACGGTTCCGTGTCCTTTTAATGAAAAGATTCTATCGATAGGCAGGCGAAAAAGGTCGCTACGTTTTTTATTGCGTAAGTTTTTTTCTCTGGTCAGCAGTTCTTTTTTTAATGACTCTAAACCTGAACCTGTTTGTACGGAAACGGGGAAAATATCGGCGTTTTCCAGAAAGCTTCCTTTAAGAAAGTCTTTTATTTCTTCTTGAACCAAATCAAGCCATTCTTGTTCAACTAAATCTGTTTTGGTTAAAGCGATAAGCCCTTGTTTTATTCCCAATAAAGAACAAATTTCAAGGTGTTCCTTGGTTTGGGGCATAATACCTTCGTCAGCCGCTATGACTAAAAGCACCAAGTCAATGCCGCTTGCACCCGCTACCATGTTTTTTACAAAGCGTTCATGTCCGGGAACATCTATGATACTAAGGCGTTCTCCGTCGTCGTTGTTTAAAAAGGCAAAGCCAAGCTCTATTGTTATGCCACGTTTTTTTTCTTCGATTAAACGATCGCAGTTAATGTCGGTGAGTGCATTGATCAGCGAGGTTTTACCATGGTCGATATGACCGGCAGTACCTAAAATTACGGGCATGGAGACTTCCTTCTTTTGGGTATATTTTTTGATAAAACATAAAAATAATAAAGATTATAAATGAAAAATGACCGCCATAAAAGCATAATATGAATACTTTGTATAGCGGTCAAGTTTTAAGCGTTAAATATATTTTAGCGTTTTAGTTCTAGTGCCTTTTGAATCATTTGATCCGAGGTTGTAACAACCTTGCTGTTCATTTGAAAACCCCGTTGAGTTACGATCATTTGAACAAACTCGGTGGTCATATCAACTTTTGAAGTTTCTAAAGAATAACCCGTTAATGCCCCATAATTTTCTGTTTGGGTATATTTTTTGATAAAACATAAAAATAATAAAGATTATAAATAAAACTTGACCGCCATAAAAGCATAATATGAATACTTTGTATAGCGGTCAAGTTTTAAGCGTTAAATATATTTTAGCGTTTTAGTTCTAAGGCCTTTTGAATCATTTGATCGGAGGTTGTAACAACCTTGCTGTTCATTTGAAAGCCTCGTTGAGTTACGATCATTTGAACAAACTCGGTGGTCATATCAACGTTTGAAGTTTCTAAAGAATAACCAGTTAATGCCCCATAATTTTCTGTTTGGGTATATTTTTTGATAAAACATAAAAATAATAAAGATTATAAATAAAAAATGACCGCCATAAAAGCATAATATGAATACTTTGTATAGCGGTCAAGTTTTAAGCGTTAAATATATTTTAGCGTTTTAGTTCTAAAGCCTTTTGAATCATTTGATCCGAGGTTGTAACAACCTTGCTGTTCATTTGAAAGCCACGTTGAGTTACGATCATTTGAACAAACTCTGTGGTCATATCAACGTTTGAAGTTTCTAAAGAATAACCCGTTAATGCCCCATAATTTTCTGTTCCGGGAAAACCTTCTTCAATGCTACCAACTCTGTCAGAGGCTGAAAAAAGGTTGTTTCCGCTGTGGGTTAAGTTATCTTGACTGGTAAAACGGGTTAGTGGAATCCTGTAAAGATTTTGGCTTTCTCCGTTGGTATATTGTCCGACAAGATAGCCGTCGGGGTCTATTCTTACTCTTGAAAGATAGCCGGTAGTATAACCGTCTTGAGAAACTTTTGAACTTGAAGTGCCTTTATATGCGGTAGAGCTGTGTGTTGCAAGCTTGCCCGGAGTCGGGTTTGATACCCAATTTTGTCCGAGTGTATTCATTTGGGTGGGGTTATCAATAGCGTTATCCCAACCGCTTGGAAAAGACATTCCAAAATCTATTCCGACGTTTTGACTTGCGGTAGAAGCCGCATTTTTGCCCTTAAAGCTGATATTGGCAACGGGCACTCCTTGGGCATTCATTCCCGCCTTTTTCCAAGTAGTAAAATCTTCGGGGTTTTGAGAACCATCAGGCACGAACGCAGCCATATCTTTCATATTTCCGGCTGAATCAAAGACGATTGTTCCACTCATCAAAATACCCGCACTTTTCGTGCCTTGTATTCCGCTTCTGGTATCAGATTTAGGGTCAACGGTCATGATAAATTCATAGGCTTTGTTTCCGCCAGCCACGTCTCCAACATATTTAAAGAAGCCATTGACAATTTGGGGGTTCCCTTCACTGTCATAAATTTTTACCCCTGTGGAATAGTCGGAAATTTGGGCAAAATTTTTAGTATCAGTCTGTCCATTCCAAGAAGATAAGAGCCCTGTAAAGCTACTTGCATTGGTGATCTGTTTACTCTCGGCAAAGCCTAAATTTAAGATAAAACCAGCATTTGTTGTTGCTTTTGGTGGAATAACGTTTTGACTGCCGTTTGTGTTGCTAAAGTCTATTTTTATTGGTTCGGCAGTTCCGGAAGTAACGCCATCGACAACTTTATTTCCCATTAGGTTAAAGCCGTTTGGTGTAATTAGGTCGCCGTCTTTGGTAAAGCGAAAGTTTCCGGCTCTGGTATAATATACTTCTGAGGATTCTGGCTTTTGTACCGCAAAAAAGCCTATTCCCGTAATAGATAGATCGGTTGCGGTTGTGCTTGATTCATAACCACCGTTTTCAAACATGGTTCTTACAATTCCGGGGGTAACCCCTTTACCGGCTTGGCTAAAGTTAGTCATACCGTTTGAAGAGGTTGGGACATTGGTACTGCCAAGGTCTTGATATAACATCATGGCCCGTCTAAAGCCAACAGTATTTTGGTTTGCCAAGTTATTTGAGACTACCGCCAAACCTTCACCAAGGCTTTTCATTCCGGTGGCGCCTACATAGAGTGAACTCATCATTTGCTTAATTTTCCCCTTTGTGCGTCCTTGCACTTAAAAAGATTTTTATAACGTTTTTTGTTGAAATTTTTATTATTACATAAAAATAACAATATGTTATAAACATCTGTTCTATTTTTTAATGATATTGCCGCTTTTTTCTTCCCCGATAAAAAACAGCCTGAAATAGTAATTTGTGGGAATATTTTTCCCTTTTTTCTTTTTCTGAGTTATTAAAAGCATAATGTGTGCCTAATATTTTTTTTATAAAACCCCCTTGTATATTTTATTGATTCATGTATAGAAATATAAAATTATTTTGGGAGGGTTTCATGAAAAAATTATTACTTTTGTGCCTTAGTTTCAGCTTGTTCGCTTTTGGCGGTTGTGTCGTTAACACCAATACGGCTTTAGATGCCGCTGCTGATGGCTATAAGGCCGCTACCTTGAGTGAAGCTGATGTAATCAGCATGTCTAAACAAATGCGCGAAGCTGGCGACAAAGAAAATAAAGTTGCATCTAAAAACAGCAAATACACTAAACGCCTCAACAAGGTTGCCGCTAACCTCAAAAATGTTGAAGGTTTACAGATGAACTACAAAGTTTATTTAACCGACGAAGTTAATGCTAACGTTACTCCTGATGGCTCTGTTAGAGTATATTCTGGTTTAATGGACAAGCTTAATGATGACGAACTTTTCTTCGTTTTAGGTCATGAAATCGGTCACGTTAAAGGTGGCGATACTATGGATAAAATGAGACTGGCTTATGCTGCTTCCGCCGCTCGTAAAGGTGTTGCCGCCAGCAACAGCACTGCCGGTGCGTTAGCTGCTTCCGAACTTGGTGCAGTAGCTGAAGCATTTTTAAAAGCTCAATTCTCTCAAGACCAAGAATATAAAGCTGATGCTTATGGTTTAGAGCTAATGAAAAAGTATAAGAAAAACACCAAGGGTGCTGAAACAGCTTTGCGTAAGTTTGCTGATATGGAAAGCTCTTCATCTGGCGTTGATGCTTGGTTCTCAACTCACCCAGGTTCTGCAAAACGTGCCGACAAAATGGCAGAGATGCGTGCAGGCAAGTAATTATTTGATTATTTAATACTTTTTTATAATCGTATATAAACGAGAATAAAAGAGGATAAAACTTAAAAGACCGATATTAATTTATCGGTCTTTTTTTTGTTTTTGATTCACTTATAGAATAAAAGCAAGGAAAGTGTTTTGTAAATAAGGCTATTGTGCAAGGTCATTGCCTTTTTTTTAAAAGGCTTATAAGTAAATTAATCATATAAACCATATAACCCATAGACCCCAATAAAACCCATAGCCACCTAGGAGACAGCCTTTATGAAAAACTTTATTGTGATAGTTACGTTGTGTTTATTTTGCCTATTATCTATTCATACCCCAAATGCTTTTTCACAAGAGTCCTGTCCAAAAACTCTCGAAGAGGTAAAAAAAGATAAAAAATATAAATTGGTAACAGAGAATTTATATGAATTTAAGCAAGCAGATTTTTCTCTGCGTTGTTTTTATGGAAAAACTGAAAAGCTCGAAGCTGAAATTCCATTTGTCGCTGATAAGATAGAGGGAATTTGGAAAGCATATTACGAAAGTGGCAAGATCAACTCTGAAACTCCATATGTAGCAGGTAAACGAGAGGGGGTTGCAAAAGGATATTACGAAAATGGCAAGCTAGAATTCGAAATTGTGTTAGCAAATAGCTCACCCGTTAGTGGTATTTGTTATAAGACAAATGGAGAAACAAGAGCTTTGACAGATCAAGAATTAGCAGATTTTAGAAACGGCAAGATGCCTAAGTGCGATTAGTTAAGATCGCGAATAATAGAATAAAACCCATAGCCCCCATAAACTTCATAACCCCGAGGAGACAGCCTTTATGAAAAACTTTATTGTGATAGTTACGTTGTGTTTATTTTGCCTATTATCTATTCATACCCCAAATGCTTTTTCACAAGAGTCCTGTCCAAAAACTATTGAAGAAGTACAAAAAAATAAAAGGTATGAATTGGTAAAAGAGAATTTATATGAATTTAAGCAAGCAGAATCTTCTCTGCGTTGTGCTTATAGAACAAATGGAACGCTGAGATATGAAATTCCATATAAAAATGGTAAAGTAGAAGGAACTGGCAAAGAATATTACGAAAATGGCACGCTCAAATCTGAATACCCATATGTAGCAGGAAAAAAAGAGGGAATGTTCAAATCCTACTCCGCAAGCGGCAAAATTTTGCTAAAAACCCCATATGTTGCTGGTAAAGTAGAGGGAATGGGAAAATCTTATTATGAAAGTGGCAAGCTCAAAGCTGAAATTCCATTTGTCGCTGATAAGATAGAGGGAATTTTCAAACACTACAACGAAAGTGGCAAGCTAGAATTCGAAATTTCATATGAAAATAATTTAGCAGTTAGTGGTATTTGTTATAAAAAAAATGGAGAAACAAGATCTTTGACAGATCAAGAATTAGGAGACTTTATGAGGGGCGAGATGCCTAAGTGCGATTAGTTAACTGAGCGAGTAATAGAATATAAAACATATAACCAATAAACCCAATAAACCCCATAGCCCCCAAGGAGACAGACTTTATGAAAAACTTTATTGTGATAGTTACGTTGTGTTTATTTTGCCTGTTATCTATTAATACCCCGAATGCTTTTTCACAAGAGTCCTGCCCGAAAACTCTCGAAGCGGTAAAAAAAGATAAAAAGTATGAATTGCTAAAAGAGAATTTATATCACTTTAAGCAAGGAGATTTTTCTCTGAGTTGTGCTTATGAGGAAAATGGAAAGATTCATTTCGAAATTCCATATGTAGCTGATAAAAGAGAGGGAATTAGTAAAAATTATTACGAAAATGGTAATCTTAGCTCCGAAGTTCCATATGTAGCAGGTAAAAAAGAAGGAGTTGAAAAACTCTACTACGAAAGTGGTAATCTTAGCTCCGAAACTCCATATGTCGCAAGTGAAAAAGAGGGAATTCAAAAAATCTATTACGAAAGTGGTGCACTCGGATTTGAGTTTCCATATGTAGCAGGTAAAGTAGAGGGAATTATAAAAGCATACTACGAAAGTGGTAGGTTAAAAGGTGAGTTTCCATATGTAGCAGATAAACAAGAGGGAGTTGAAAAACGCTATTACGAAAATGGCAAGATCAATACTGAGATTCCACTTGTAGCTGGCAAGCTCGAGGGAACTGCCAAGTACTACAACGAAAGTGGCAAGTTGGAATTCGAAATTTCATGTGCAAATGATTTAGTCGTTAGTGGTATTTGTTGTAATAAAAATGGAAAAACAAGAGCTTGGACAGATCAAGAATTAGCAGACTTTGAAATAGGAAAGATGCCTAAGTGCGACTAGTTAACTTAGCGAATAATAGAATATAAACCACTCTAGTGCGTGCAAATGTAAAAACAACCTTCAATAAAAATTAGGCAGTACCGCTTTAAAACGGCATTGTCTTTTTTTATTTGTTTCAGCAGGAAAATATAATTTTAAAAAATATATACTTTATTTAAATTGAGTAATATTATAGAATCCTTTTGGTAATAAGCTAGTGCTAGATGATTAATCAAATTACCAGTTATAAATTAAGGCTAGTCTTAATTGCATGGCATTGTATTTATTTATCATCTCATAAAAACTCTCTATAAAAATTACTTTAGGAATTAATAATGAATATTACAAAAAAAATTATTTCTGCTCATTTAATGTCCGGCAAGCTCGAAGATTTTAAACCCGGCGACGAAATTGCCCTTAAAATGGATCAAACTATAACCCAAGACGCAACAGGCACAATGACCTATTTGCAGTTTGAAGCCATGGGGATTCCTAAAGTAAAAACAGATCTTTCCGTAAGCTATGTGGATCATAACACCTTACAACAAGATTTTCGTAACCCTGATGATCATCAATTTTTACGCACTATTGCCGCTAAATATGGCTTGGTTTATTCCCCAGCTGGCTTAGGTATTTGTCATCAACTACATTTAGAAAATTTTGCTAAGCCCGGTGCGACTTTAATTGGTGCGGATAGTCATACTCCGACCGCAGGCGGTATGGGGTCTTTAGCTATGGGAGCAGGAGGTCTTTCCGTTGCTTTGGCTATGGCAGGGGCAGCTTATAAAATCCCTATGCCAAAAGTAGTAAAAGTTGAATTAACAGGAAAGCTTAAAGGCTGGGCGAGTGCTAAAGACGTTATTTTAGCCTTGTTAAAAATACTCACTGTTAAAGGCGGTGTTGGGCGAGTTTTTGAATTTACAGGCGAGGGCGTTTCAAGCTTATCCGTGCCTGAGCGTGCTTGTATTACTAATATGGGAGCAGAACTTGGAGCAACAACCTCTATATTCCCTAGTGATGAACGCACAAAAGCATTTTTAAAAGCCCAAGGGCGTGAGCAGGATTATAAAGAGCTAAAAGCTGATGCAAATGCCCTTTATGATGAGAGTTACACCATTGAATTAGATAAACTTGTGCCTATGGTCGCTTGTCCTCATATGCCTGATAAAGTTAAAGCTGTGGCTGAATTAGCAGGCTTAAAGGTAGACCAAGTGGCGATTGGTTCTTGTACCAACTCATCTTTTTCTGATTTATCTGCTGTTGCACTCATTTGGAAGGGTAAACAGGTGGATAGAACTACAGATACTTTGGTTTCTCCCGGTTCCAAACAAGTTTTACGCCTTTTAGCCAGAGAAAATTTATTAGATAATATTATTGATTCCGGGGCGAGAATTTTAGAATGTGCTTGTGGCCCTTGTATTGGTATGGGCGGTGCTCCTATTTCCAAGGCTGTGAGTGTGCGTACTTTTAACCGTAACTTTGAAGGGCGTAGCGGAACAAAAGATGCTTCCGTTTATCTTGTTAGCCCGTTAGTGGCGGCGAAGCTCGCTCTTGATGGTAAATTTTCTGACCCAAAAACATGGGGAGAAGCACCAAAAATGTTAGACTTCCCTGATAATCCACCATCTATTCGCCATTTATTTATTGACCCGTCAAAAGATGATAAAGAGAGAAGTAAAGTAGAAATTTTACGTGGGCCGAATATCGTAGCCTTAGAAGTGTTTGATGTTTTACCTCAAAATATGAATGCAAAAGTAAGTATCAAACTTGGCGACGATATTACGACAGATCATATTATGCCGGCTGGTGCGGCTATTTTGCCTTTACGTTCTAATATTCCTGCGATTTCGGAATATGTTTTTTCTAAAGTTGATAGTGATTTTGTTAAGCGAGCTAAAGAGTTTGGGACTAGCGTAATTGTTGCTGGTCATAACTATGGTCAAGGTTCTAGCCGTGAACACGCTGCCTTAGCCCCAAGACATTTAGGTATTCGTGCGGTTATCGCTAAGTCTTTTGCACGTATTCATAAAGCAAATTTGGCAAATTTTGGAATTTTAGCCTTAACTTTTGCAAATCCTGATGATTATGATAAAATCGAACAGTGTTCAAGCTTAGGGTTTGATTTTAGCCCTCTTTTTGATAAAACAAAAACTCATGCTTCTTTAACCGTAAAACTTGATAATAAAGAAAAATTAAATCTTAATCTGGAATTGTCCGATAATGAACTCGAAATGGTGCTTGCCGGTGGTCTTTTAAATCAAGTTAGAGCCAACAAAGCCTAAATTTGTGTTATTGATTTGGTTTTATTTTATTAAGTGATGTTTAAAAATTAAAATTTATATTTTTTAAGGATAAGGTGTTTAATGTTAGACTATATTCGTAATAATTCCAGCTCTTGGATAGTAAAAATCATTTTTGCTTTGATTATTTTTGTGTTTGTGTTTTGGGGTGTTGGAAACATAGGGCAAAGCAACTTGAATGTTGTTGCCACTATCGGTGATGAAAATATTATGATTCAAGAGTTGCAAATGCTTGAATTTAGAGAGGTTGAGGCGATTAAAGCTCAAAACCCCGAAATTAGCGAGAGCGACTTGATCAATCAAGGCTTGAAAGTGCAAGTTTTTCAAAAGCTTGTTATGCAAAAACTGCTTGAAAACGAAGCTAAAAAACTTGGAATTACGGTTACTCCAAACGAATTATTGGAACTAGTCAAAAATAACACCGTGTTTTTAAATGATAAAGGTGAGTTTGACCCCGAAGTTTATAAAAGAGTCTTGGCGGCAAATAATAGAACTCCGGCAAGCTATGAAGCAGATATTTCAAAAGGTATTTTAATAGAAAAATTACAAAATTATATTAGCGAAACCGTTAAGATAGATCCAATTATCGCACGTATGGAATTTGAATTACAAAGCCAAAAACGTGCTATGCGTTATCTTTTGTTCCCGATTAAAGATTTTGTTGGAGAAGTAAAAATATCTGATCAAGAGATCAAAGATTATTATGATAAAAACCAAAGTCTGTTTTTAGTGCCTGCAAAAAAGAAGATTGAATATTTAAGCCTTACACCCGAAACTTTAAAAGGCGTAGCTGTGTCTGATGCCGAAATTCTGGAATATTACAACGCCAATAAAGATGCTAACTACAGCGTTCCGGAAGCATTCAAGACGCGTCATATTTTATTGCGTTTAGCTAAAGATGCCACAAAAGAAGAAGAAAAAGCCGTTAATGATAAAATGGAAACTATTTTGTCAGAACTTAAAAAAGGTAAATCTTTTGAAGCGTTGGCAAAAGAATTTTCTCAAGACGGAAGTGCTGAACAAGGCGGAGAACTTGGTTGGATAGCAAAAGGTGACACAGTTAAACCTTTTGAAGCTGTCTTGTTTCAATTAAAAAAAGGTGAAATCAGCCAGCCTGTACGCACTGATTTTGGAATACATTTAATTAAAGCCGAAGATTACCGCACCGCAGGCGTACAACCTTTTGAAGAAGTAAAAGATGAAATAAAACAAGCTCTTAATTCAAAAAGAAACGATAAAATTGTTTTAGATGCTACGTTAAAAACCATAGAACTTTTGAAAAACTCTTTAACCTTTGAACAGATTCGTGATGAATTAAAAGTGCCTGTGGCAACCACTGAATTGTTAAGCTCCGCTGAGTTGGCCTCAGCTCTGGGTTTAAGCAAAGAAGGAATAGTGTTGTTGGAAGAGCTTAATTTGGATAACCCTTTATCTTTACAACCTTTACCTGTGAAAAACGGTAGTGTTATTGTAAAAGTTGTTGAAAATAAAGAGGCTTATACCGCAGCTCTTGATGAGGTCAAAGAATCAATAAGAGAAACTTTAGTTCAAAACAAAGCCGCGGAATTGGCATTTGAAGCCGCTAAAAAGGCAAGAACAGCCTTTGTTGACAATAAAATTCCTTCAAGCTTGGAAGCAAAAGCAAAAGAAACCGTTGCTGTAAACAGAGGGATGAGTTATTTCCCCGAGCTTCCCGGTTCGCAGGCTTTAATTGCAAAGATTTTTGACCTAAGCACACCAAATAAATGGCTTGAAGAACCGTTTAAAGTTCAAAGCGGTGCTGTTTTGGCAAGTCTTGGTACTGTGGTGGATATAGATAAGGCAGAGTGGGATAATAATGCAGAAACAGTAATTTTATTACTCGAAGGCAAAAGAAGGCAAGAAGCCGCCCAAACTTATTTGGAAGAACTATTTCGTCTAAATCCGGTTAAAATAGTTAACCCCGCTTATTTGGAAAATAAAACAACCAACTAGTTTAGCCTTATTGATGACACGCTAAATTGAACAAAATAAAAACGCTATTGTGGTTAAGCAATAGCGTTTTTTTGTTTTATAATTTTGAGTCTAGGTGATTTTTGTTTTGCTCTGTTTTTACGTTTCAAAGCAATCTACAAAAAACTAGATATATTATACTTATAAAAATAAATGCTTAATAGGATACTTGCATTACTTGTCTATTTTGGAATCATCAAAAACTCCAAAAGTGCTTTCACTCACAACCATTATTTGATTTACTTTTGGTAAATGAGCAATATCAATCTCGCTTTTGGTTCCAAAATCAAGGTATATTAAGTTTTCTGTTGCAGATGTGTTTTTAACAACATGAGCTCCGCCTTTTCCTGTAGGGAAAGAAAGAATATCACCTGTTTTAATAGGCACATCTCCATTTATAGTTTCAACAGTTCCTGAACCGCTTATAATATAAAATATTTCTTCATTTGTTTCATGATAGTGATAACCATAAGCCGTATTTCCAGGCTCAAGTTCAACAAATGATGCTGTGCATTTTTTAAGCAGGTCTGAGGTACAAGCGGGCTTTACATGATACACATTGCCGTTACCCCTGTTAGTAGTTTGTGCTTCAATTGAATTGATGTTTCTAACTTGTGTTGATTTCATAAATATTCCTCTCATAAAGTTATTGTAATTACTGTGTAGAAATTGTAATTACTGTTGATAAGCGGTTTATAATATAAATAGTTTCTTATGGAAAGTAGGCACTTTAAAGTGCTGTAGTTGCTTTTGGGAT
Source organism: Desulfovibrio litoralis DSM 11393 (assembly GCF_900143255.1). Lineage (NCBI taxonomy): Bacteria > Pseudomonadati > Thermodesulfobacteriota > Desulfovibrionia > Desulfovibrionales > Desulfovibrionaceae > Desulfovibrio > Desulfovibrio litoralis. The sequence goes on along the minus strand of NZ_FRDI01000003.1, from coordinate 418,574 downwards.
ACTATTGTGTAGAATGAGGGATATTATGCTAAAAAAAGATTTGCCTTTATGTCCAGTTGAAGTAACGTTGTCTTTAATTGGCGACAAATGGAAGATTTTAATTATTAGAAATTTATTGAATGGAACAAAAAGATTTAACCAACTGAAAAGCTCATTGCCGGGCATTTCTCAAAAGGTGTTAACACAAAATTTGAGAACAATGGATTTTACATCGAAAAGTCTTTGCAGAAGTCCCTCCCAGAGTGGAGTACACTTTAACGGATTTGGGTTGTAGTTTAAAAATGGTACTTGATTCCCTTATGAAGTGGGGGGAAGGTTACCGACAAGGTTTAACGGAATAAGATCTGTTTTGGGTTTAATATTCCAGACTTGATTGACTCATCCAAATAAGGTCAAGATAAAAAACATAGAAGATAAAAAAACGCTATTGTGTTTAAGCAATAGCGTTTTTTTAGTGTCTTTTATTTTTTTAATTTTAGCGAGTTAAGCTAAAAAACCTTAATATCTGTAGTGTTCGCTTTTATAAGGGCCGGCAGGGTTAACATCAAGATAGTCGGCTTGTTCTTTAGTTAAGGTAGTTAGCTTAACACCGAGTCTGGCTAAGTGTAGGCGGGCTACTTCTTCGTCTAATTTTTTAGGTAAAATATAAACCTGATTTTTTAGGTTGTTTTCTTTGGCAAGTTCTAATTGTGCTAATACTTGGTTAGTAAAGCTGGCAGACATAACAAAGCTTGGGTGTCCTGTTGCACAACCTAAGTTAACGAGGCGACCTTCGGCAAGTATAATAATTGAACGTCCGCTTGGTAGCATCCATTTGTCTACTTGAGGTTTGATATTAATGCGTTTACACTCAGGCGTGGTTTCGAGGTAAATCATTTCAATTTCGTTATCAAAGTGGCCAATGTTACAAACTATAGCTTCATCTTTCATCTTTAACATATGGTCTTTGGTGATAACGTGAAAGTTTCCGGTAGCGGTAACAAAAATATCGCCTAACTCGGCGGCTTCTTCCATAGTTACAACTTCATAACCTTCCATTGCGGCTTGTAAGGCACAAATCGGGTCAATTTCCGTGACTAAAACTCTGGCTCCAAAACCACGCAAAGATTGAGCACTACCTTTACCCACATCACCATAACCACAGATAACGGCTACTTTACCGGCAATCATAATGTCTGTTGCTCTTTTGATACCGTCAGCCAAAGACTCACGACAGCCATAAAGGTTGTCAAATTTTGATTTTGTTACACAGTCGTTTACGTTAAAAGCCGGGAACAAGAGAGTTCCATCTTTTTGCATGTTGTATAAACGAGCTACTCCGGTTGTAGTTTCTTCTGATACTCCACGGATTTTCTTCGCTATTTCTGTCCAATGTTTAGGATTTTTTTCATAAGATAAAGCGAGTCTGTCCATAACAACTTGGAATTCTTTATTGTCATAAGATTTTTTTAATAGACTTGGGTCTTTTTCAACAGCTACGCCTTTGTGAACCAATAAAGTTGCGTCGCCACCATCATCAACGATAAGGTCAGGGCCGCTTCCATCTTCCCAAGTAAGAGCCATTTCAGTACACCACCAAAACTCTTCTAAGCTTTCGCCTTTCCAAGCAAAAACTTTAGCGAGTTTAGCATCAACAACAGCGGCGGCAGCGTGGTCTTGGGTAGAAAAAATATTACATGATGCCCAACGTAAATCAGCCCCTAAAGCGTGTAGGGTTTTGATTAACATGGCGGTTTGTATGGTCATGTGTAAAGAACCGGCGATTTTTAAGCCTTTTAATGGTTTTGTATCACCATATTTTTTGATGAGTTCCATAAGCCCCGGAACTTCACGTTCTGAGAGCTGCATTTCTTTATGTCCAAAATCAGCGAGTTTCATGTCTGCAACTTTAGAATTAAGTTTAAGATCTAAAGGAGCAGCTCTTTTTGCGTCGGTCATTTTTATTTCCTTTTGTGTAATAAATTTAGAATATTGTTTTAATAAATGCCTTATGAACAAAGCTACTAAGTATGTAATTAAACAACTATATCAAGTTATAGTGATTTATGCAACATTTAATTCATAAAAAGTGGTTTACAGGTTTAAAAGTTGTAACTCTTTAAAATTTTAGTTCTTTTGCCCAGTCATACATACGCTTTAAACCGCTGTCGAGTGTAAACTTTGGTTTATAACCCAAGATTTCTTCGGCTTTTTGTTGTGAAGCATAAATACCGTGCATATCACCGGCAGTAGAGCCTTCAAATTTTACGGGAATTTCTTTTCCGCTAGAACTTTCAGAACTTTTAAGTTGAACAAGTTTATCGATAAGAGAGCCAACGGTTGTGCGTCCGCTTCCGCTAATTCATAAAAAGTGGTTTACAGGTTTAAAAGTTGTAACTCTTTAAAATTTTAGTTCTTTTGCCCAGTCATACATACGCTTTAAACCGCTGTCGAGTGTAAACTTTGGTTTATAACCCAAGATTTCTTCGGCTTTTTGTTGTGAAGCATAAATACCGTGCATATCACCGGCGGTAGAGCCTTCAAATTTTACGGGAATTTCTTTTCCGCTAGAACTTTCAGAGCCTTTAAGTTGAACAAGTTTATCGATAAGAGAGCCAACGGTTGTGCGTCCGCTTCCGCTAATATTTATAGCTTGTCCCGCGGAACTTTCTCTTTCAAGACAAAGTAAAAAAGCGTTAACCACATCATCAATATAAACAAAATCACGATAGCGTTCGGGGCTTCCTTTAACGTGAATTTTTCCGTCTTTAAGCATCATTGCCATGAAAATGCTGACCATTCCTTGACGCAGGTTAGACATATTTTGCCCTGTTCCATATACATTAAAAAGGCGTAGGGCGGTTGAACGCATACCAAATTGTTCATAAAGTCTTAGATAATGTTCACTTGCCAGTTTTCCCACTCCGTAAAAGGATAAAGGAAAAGTAGAAGAGCTTTCATCAATTTCTTTATCGGGTTGCATTCCGTAAACGGACATTGTGCTGGCATAAATAAAGCGCTTACAATCATTTGCCAAACCAAACTTTAATAAGTGTAAGGTTGATTCAGTATTTGTTCTAAGGTCGTAAGATGGGTCATCAAAGCTGATTTCTCCGCTACTTTGTCCTGCGATATGGAAAATAGCGTCATATTTTTGTTTGGGCAACTTTGAGGCGTATAAGCTTGGGTCTTGGCAGTCAGCTTGAAAAAAAGTAATTTTAGATGAAACGTTTTCCGGTGAACCCGTAGTCATATTGTCTATTCCGACAACTTCATGCCCTTGAGCCAAAAGGGCGTTTGCTACTGCCGAACCGATAAAACCGGCGACCCCGGTTACTAAATATTTTGACATAGGATATTAACTCGCTTTATTTTTTATTTTGGCTTATTATTAAAAAGCCTTGATATTAGAGTTTATGACTCTTTTCTTTATTTAGATAATTTAGCCTATAAGCTCTTTACCTGTCCAGCATTTACTTGTTGTTATCAATTATAATATAATATAATTTTGATTTCCGAATATGCAAAACTGATTTGGAGTGTTTTTATGAAAATTTCAACTCAAACACAAAAATGGCTGAAAATATTACATTTATTAAGTGTAAGTTTTTGGATTGGCGGGGCTGTAAGCATTGCGATTTTGCATCTTTTGCGTAGTGAAACTTATGCGCTTGAGGGAATGCTTGCGGGTATTGATGCGGCGAGTCGGATAATTGATTTAGTTGTTGTGATTATCGGCGGAGCGGTTTTTACGAGCCTTACCGGACTTTTTTATTCATTGTTTACGCCTTGGGGTTTTGTGCGTCATAAATGGATTATTGTTAAGTGGGCGACGACGATTTTCTGTATTTTGTTTGGGACTTTTTATCTTGGTCCTTGGGAACAAAATATGGCTGATTTGTCTTTAACGCTAGGCAATAAAGCTTTTGTAACCCCTGAGTATCAGTGGCTTCGGGTAAGGCATTTAGCCTTTGGCTCGATACAGGTATTTATTTTAATGCTTTTGGTTTTGGTGTCTGTTTTAAAGCCTTGGCGAAAGAAAGTTTCTGAAAAGTAGTAGGCGAAAAGTACTCTGTTTTTAAGCTTATATCCAAATAAAGACCATTGCAAAACCGTACTTTGCGTTTTTTGTCATCGTTTTTTGCTCTATATGCACATAGCGTAAAACATTTTAAGCCACAAAAAACATTTATTTTACAGGAAAAGTAATTTTTCCCTTTGTTGCTAGATACCCCAAAGCCCAAACTTCTCACAGTTCACTAGCAGGCAAAGCCCGCCAGTGGCTTTATATATTTCGTGTTTTTTTGAGGGTTTTCCTAATGTAAGGGCTTAGAGGCTATTGTGCAATCACCTCAAATAATTAAAAGCGTGTATAATTTTCAATAAACAAAGCGACCCAGTAAAACCGAGTCGCTTTTTATCTTTTGTTTTTTTACTTTTTCTAAAACTCAAACTTTATTTGCAAGTTTCCGCTTATTCCTTCTCTTTCGCCGGTATATCCTTGAATGCCGAGGTCAATATTAAACCCGCTATTTACAATCGGTTTAAAGTTTATGCCAAGTTCACCTATCCCTGTTCCGCCTGTGAGTTCGGGAGCGTTCATTCTTTCACCGTATACCGTGGCGTTGGCTTTTCCGTCAAACTCATAATCATACGCTGCTCCGATATAAGGCGTAAAGCTCGTGCCTGATTCGGTTGTTACAGTGTAGTTTAGTCTTGCACCGTTACGCCAACGGTGCGAATCAGCGGAATCAAAGTGGAACGGATCGCCAGCAACCGTTAAAGAGTCGCTGTTTTGGTGAGTCCAGAGATATTTTGTGTATAAATCAAGGTTGATTTTTTCGCTTAAGTTCCAGATATAGCCAAGCCCTGCGTGAGCACCGTAATAAGGCGAGCTACTATCATAAGAAACAGAAGTTTGTCCTATAGCACTTTGGAAATCGTTGCTTGAAAAGTCCGTATTACTGCGACCAAAGCGGAAAGAAGCTTCGGAATATACTCCGGAAAGTGAGCCTTCGGTAAAAGAATAGCGAGCTAAAACGCCAGCCCCGTAATAGTTGGTATCTCCACTGCCGTTAATAGACTGGGCGTTATTAAAGCTGTTGTGGCTGTTATAATTACCTTGACCTGTTTCAAAAAAAGCAGCCAAAAGCAAATTGTTTTCGGCTATTGGAGCGTTCCAACCAAGGCCCGTCATCAAAGAAAAGCCGTCAATATCAGAGTAAGAACCTGTATCATAACGGCTAGTTCCGCCGCTCATGATGGCAAATGGCACCAGAGAATCTTGATTATTTAATGTTTCTACCATGTTATATATGCCTTTACCAATGATTAAATCATATCCTTGGTTAAGAAAGGCAAGCCCGGAAATACGCCCCTCGCTAAGAGCCTTGGTTTGGGGGTGAACTTCTTTTGAGTTAACAGTCGCAAAAAGGCTGTTGCCCACTTGGTTAACAGTCATATTATAAAGTAAGCTGATGCCCTTAATTGCGGCTAATTGATTTTCTATGTATGTTCCGTTCATGGTTGTTGTCGCACGGAGTAACTCAAATCTATCGCCGACACGAGGAAGACTCCCTCCGCTTGCGATTCCTAGTCTGTCTACTGTTGCGGTATGAGTTACGCCACTGACAGAACCTTCCAGATTAATCTCATTTGCTATAAGCATTGGCGTAGCACTTCCGGCTGTATTTGGTAATAAGAAGTGATAAGATGCAAAATTTTTTATTTTATTTACCGAGCTTGCGATAGGGTTTAAAACGGTCAAGGTATTTCCGCTAAAAGCGTCTCCGCTTGGAGCTAAACCGCCAGATATATCTGTGTTGGTGTTGTGAAAAGTTGGATTACCTGAAAGGGTTACGCTGTTACCTGTGGCATTGCCTGATCCACTATATCCTCCACGGATTTTGTTTCCTATATTACCGCCACTTATATTAACGCTGTTATTATAAGCATCACCAGCTAAGCTTATTCCGCCGTATACAAAAGTGTTTGCAGTTCCGCCACTGATAAAAACTCTGTTGTTATAGGCTGAGCCGTTGTCTTCGCTATATCCGCCACGAACATCTTGGTCAACAGTACCGCCACTCATAAAAACACTGTTATTATAAGCATTACCGTTTTCATTGCCTCCCCCTGAGAGAGTCCCAACTACAGTCCCGCCACTCATAAAAACATTGTTGTTATAAACCGCTCCTGTCCCCATGTCTGCATATCCGCCGAAAACAGTAACTATAGTGCCGCCACTTATATTAATGGTGTTGTCATAGGCTGAACCAGATTCACTCCACCCGCCGTAGACGGCTTCTGTTATATTGCTTGTTGTGCCACTGATGTTGACTTTGTTGCTATAAGCATCACCTTTTGTACTTCGACCTCCATATACATTTTTTACAGTTCCACCACTGATATTAACGTTATTGCTATAGGTATCACCGTCATAACTCGATCCACCTCGTACATATCCCTTTATCTCTCCACCGCTTATTGTAACGTTATTATTGTAGGCATTATTATATAAGCTGTGTCCGCCGTAGACATTCTTTTCGATAGTTCCGCCACTGATGCTAACGTGATTGTTATAAACAAAGTTATTTTTGCTCCAGCCACCGAAGACATAGTTGTCAATTTGGCTTGTTTGGCTGATGATTACGCTGTTATTGTAGACTGCACTATTTTCACTGTACCCGCCGTAGACAGATGATTGTATCGTAGCACCACTGACTCTAACAGTGTTATTATAAACAGCATTATTTTCGCTTATTCCGCCCAAAACATGACCGACTATTGTTCCATCGGTTATATTAATAGTATTTCCTGCGAGGTCAGAGCTTGAGTATACTGAGTTTCCTGTTAGAGATGTCCAGCTTGGTGGGGCTTTTAACAGCGTAGTATTGAGTCCATCATAATTAATAGTTTCCGCCTGAATTTGAACAGGCAAGATGAAAAAAAGGCAAAAAACAAGATAAAACTGTCTGGATCTGGAGAACAAATGTCGCTTGAGCATAAAACACCTCTGAATGATTTAATGAAGTGAATTAAAGTAAGTTGCAATTCCTTTGCCGAGAGTAGAACCATTTTTATATGTTTTTATATGCGGAAAAACGTGTAGCAAATATAGACGCATGTTTTAAATTTTGTTAGTTCAAACAGTAAGTTACATGCTAAATATTCTATAAAAAAATATATACACAGAATAATTATAAATGCAATCAAAATATACTTGCCAATTTATCAATATTGAAAAAATGAAAAAGCTTGTTTTAAATAAATATTCGTTAACTATTTAATTTTAATAATAAAAAAGACCGTGATTATAACAATACGGTCTTTGAAGTATCAATTAAATATATTAAAGATAAAGCTCGTTAAGTCTTTGTTTATATAAAGATAATAGACAGATTTATTTGGCTTGTGGAGAAGTCTTGATTGCATCACACCAAGTTTTGTAGTCTTCTTTATTAAAATTTGGGCAATTATTTATTTTTCTGATTTTTATATATATATTGAGTTCAACGCCTGCGTAATCATAATTCATATAATCGTCAACTTCAGGATATGCATAATAATATGTATAATCTTCACCATAAATCCACCATTCGCCGGAACCGTTATTTTCTACCGTTGGCTTAAACGTAAAAATTGATGAATCATTTGGAATAAAATATCCTCTATCTACAATAAGTCTACAGCTATTTAGAACAAGCGTAGTTCCAAAGACAATAGCAATCATTACAAATAATATTATGCGGACAATTTTATTCTTAAGCGTATGTATTTTATTCTTCATAAAAATAAGACCATTGCAAAACTCCGTTTTGCGTGCTTTTATTATCGTTTGATGCTCTGTATGCACATAGCATCAAACGTCTTAAGACACAAAAACTACTCATTTTACAGGAAAATTAAATTTTACTTTTGTTTCGTGGGATACCCCCGAAGCCCCAAGCCACCGTCAGGCAAAGCCAGCCTATTGGCTTTATTCGTGATTTTTGGAGTGTCTTTCCGAAGTATCTTTTTGGCGAAAGCCACTTTGAGTCTATTGTGCAATAGTCTCAAAATATTAGTTGGCTATATGTAAAAAAATAATCCCCACAATGTTTTTAATGCATTACGGGGACTTTAAAAAATCTGGCGGAGAGGAAGAGATTTGAACTCTTGGTACACTTCCGCGTACACACACTTTCCAGGCGTGCTCCTTCGGCCACTCGGACACCTCTCCACATGAGAAGAAGTTTTTACCTTAAGATTTGGTTTATGGCAAGTAAAAAGCTTAAACTCTGATTATTTTTTATATTTTGTTGTTTAAACCGTTTTTATAAAGAGGCACTAAACTGGCTTAACGCATTGTTGATCAGTCCGCCAAGGGCTATGCTTTGGTCTTCGTCAACATTAATAAATTTAATTCCGACACAATAAGAACCGGCTTGAGACTTACACCACGCAACCTCTGAAATAGCGGTAAAATATTGATCGGCATCATTCTCATAATATTTGAAAAAGCCGGGTGAATATTTGTTGAGTCGTGGCATATGAATTTTAACTTGCAATTTATCGCCTATTGTATACGCACGGCGAGTTTCAAGACTAAGCCCGCCTTTGCTGATGTCTATACAATAAGCATCATGGTTAAAACTTGAGGGGGAAAAAGTTAAAGGGCAAAGCATAACCGGAAAAGGTTTAGGTAAGCGTTTATGTTTGCGACTATTGTTAATTGTGTTGCCTTGGCTGAAACTGCCTGAAACTAATCTGGTCATAAAAGTTCTCCTTCTACTCAGATATGAATAATTTTTTGGTATTGCACGGATACTTGTGAGATGTGCAATACTTTTGGGTCTGTAAAATTGCTTATTAATAAAGCATGAATTGTTTTAGAAAAAATTTAAAAATACTCTAAAACCGTACTACAAATAATATGCCATGATAAAATTATTCTTTAAATATAGTGAGATATTATGTGTTATGGTTAGATTTAGTATTGTTTGATAACCGAGCTAACTATGTTTTATGGAAAATTTTATTTTAAAAGCTGTCCGAAAGAGGCTTGCCCTAGGCTTATTGCCCCATCGCCAAAAGGTAGTTTGTCGGAATAAAAAACATCTAAGCCCTTGTATTTAGCTTCTTTAATACAATAATTTAATAAAAAGCGGTTGGCAAAACAACCACCGGTTAAACCCAATTTATTGATTTTATATTTTTTACTCATTGCTTCGCTTGCTTCCATAAAAGCCTTGGCTATACTGATATGAAAAGCAAGGCTGATTTCATGCTTTTCTTTTTTTAAATTTATATCGTTAAGCAGTTGAATAAAGAAGGGTTTTAAAGAGATAAAACAGTCTAAGTCTCTCTTGGTTTCTGTGATTAAAGGTAAATCATAGGTTTTAATCTTGTCAAAATTTTGAAAGGCGGAGTATGAATATTTTTTTGAACTATTTTCGATAGTTGACTGATAAATTGCTTGTTCAAGGCGTTGAGCTGCTTGCCCTTCATAACTGATTACAGAACTTAAAGACAATAATGCCGAGACAGCGTCAAAAAGCCGACCCAAGCTACTTGTTAGGCTTACGTTTAGTTTGCGTTGAAACATAGTCTCTAAAATGGGAAGCTGGGCGTGTTTGTCTTCGCTTAAATTTTTTATCCACGAGTCGGCAAAAGGTAATAAATTATACTGCAATAAAGCTCCGTATGCTAAACGCCAAGGTTCTTTTATGGCAATATCTCCGCCTAAAATCGGGAAAAGGTCTAAGCTGGCGAGGCGTTTTTGTGCTGTTGAACTTGGGTCAATAAGAAGTAACTCTCCGCCCCAAATAGTTTTGTCTTCACCATAACCCGTTCCATCTAAACTCAGGCATAAAAAAGGGCTTTGCGTCTGGGTTTCCGCCCCTAAACTGCGGGCATGGGCATAATGATGTTGCAGTTCAACAGCAGGAATTTCCCATAATTCCGCCAATTCTTTGGCAAGCTTGGTTGATAAAAAATTAGGGTGTAGGTCATGGACAAGGCAGTCGGCTTTAAAATTTAAAAGCGTTGAAAGGTGTTCGATAAGTTCTCTTTGAAAGTCTACAATTTCTAAATTGTCCAAATCGCCGATATGTTGACTAATCAAAGCCTTATCGTTTTTTATAAAACACAACGTTGATTTTAATTCAGCCCCCATTCCTAAAACTTGCTTTTTATTTTTTGTCTTTATAAGTTCAATTAATTTAGGAACATAACCTCTGGCACGCCTTAAAAAAATAAAATTGGGCAAAATATTTTGGGAGCTTTCGGTTTCTATATTGTTTTGATAAAAAACTTGTTGAGCCGCTACAACCGAATCGTCGATGCGTAATAAAATATCCCTGTCATGCAACAAAAAAGCATCGACAAAGTCTGATAAGTGTTCGATAGCTTCTCTATTTCCCTTGCAGAGCGGTAAACCCGATTTATTTCCGGAAGTCATGATTAAAGCTGAATAGCTTTGTTTTTTATTGTCTTTTTTAGCAAGTTGTTTCTCTTGCTGATACTTGGCAAAAGACTCCAAAAGAATTTTTTGCATGGGCGTATAAGCCAACATAATTCCAAGTTGCTCGCTGTCGGGTGCGATAAGTTCCTGAGGTAATTTGCAATCTTTTTGTTTTTGACACAAAACAATAGGACGCTCGGGCGAACTTAATAGTGCTTTGTCTTCAATAGTTAAAATACTTATTTTTTCGGCTTCGTTTAAATCTTTGAGCATTAAAGCAAACGCCTTATCGGGGCGTTGTTTGCGTTGTCTTAAGTTTTGAATCGCTTCAATATTAGAGGCATCGCAAACAAGGTGGAATCCGCCTAAACCCTTCATGGCAAGAATATATCCTTGACTTAAAAGACGAGCCGCTTCGTCTATTGCCTCAAAGTCTTTATATTGTGCTTGTTGATAAGTTGTATGTGGAAATTTTACTTGAGTAAGGGTATTATTGTCTTGTGTTTGGGGTTTAACTAACCAAGTTTTAGGACCGCAAACGGGGCAAGCGTTTGGCTGGGCATGAAAGCGGCGATCTAAAGGGTTTTCATATTCGTTTTTGCAAGCATCGCATAAAGGAAAACAAGCCATGGTAGTAAATTTTCGGTCGTAAGGCACTTGTTTTATGATGCTGTAACGTGGACCACAGTTTGTGCAGTTAGTAAAAGGATAATCTTTTCTGCGTCCTGAGAGCATATCTTTTTCACAATCTACACAAATTCCGATATCAGGCGGAATGGAGACTTCGAGTTCGCTGTTTGAAAGATTGTTTTGGCTATGAGCAATGACAAAGTTTTTTTCGTCTTGTTGAAGCGGTTGCGACTCTATTTTACACTCAGTTATTTTTGCGAGGGGCGGAAGTTTAAGATAAAGCTCTTTTTCAAACGCATTGAGAGAGCTTTGGTTCCCTTGCAACTCGATATAAACACCTTGGGCATCATTTCTGACAAAACCCGTGAGCTTATTATCTAAAGCGAGTTTATAGATAAAGGGGCGGAAACCGACACCTTGAACTTGCCCTTTAAGGCTATATTTTTTGCGTTCTTGGTTCATAAAAATATTTTAGTATGATTTTATAAATGGGGCAAGTCAGAACTCGGTAAATTAAGCTGAAACAAAAATAAAAACCGATTCTAAGTTTAGTCGTTGGGGATATTGCGACAAAAACACAAAGATGATATTAAAACTTTTGTTGACCTCTTGAGGAATGTGTTTATTTAAAATTATTGTTTAGATTTTGAACAACAAGTAACCTGAAACGTAAAAAAGAAAGAATATGACATATTTTCCATATAAAGATTTTTCTTACGAAACTTTGTTAAACCAACCTTTTATTATTGTTGGTCCTTGCGTACTCGAAAGCTATGAGCTAGGGCTTGAGGTTGCGGAAGAAGTTAAAAGAGTAAGCGAAAAATATCAAATTCCCGCTGTTTTTAAAAGCTCTTATGATAAAGCAAACCGCAGTTCGATTAAAAGTTTTAGAGGTCCGGGTTTGGCTAAAGGCTTAGATTGGCTTGCTCAAATCAGGGAAAAAACCGAATTACCTATAGTTACTGATATTCATGAACCTCACGAGGCCGATGAAGTGGGAAAAGTCGCGGATATTTTACAAATTCCCGCTTTTTTGTGTCGCCAAACTTCTCTTTTGTGGGCAGCCGGAAAAACCGATAAAATAGTTAATGTCAAAAAAGGACAATTTCTTGCACCTTGGGAAATGGCATCAGTTGCCGATAAAATTAGAGAAAGCGGAAATTCAAAAATACTTTTGACCGAACGTGGAAATTCTTTTGGTTATAATAATTTAGTTGTAGATATGCGAAGTTTTTCAATTATGTCAAAGTTTTCTTTCCCTGTTGTTTTTGATGCGACTCATTCCGTGCAATTGCCGGGGGCTAAAGGTTCTTCTTCCGGTGGCGATCGCTCTTTTGTGCCTGCTCTTTCTCGTGCGGCTGTTGCGGCCGGTGCGAACGGAGTTTTTTTAGAGTGCCACCCAAACCCTGATGCCGCTCTTTGCGATGGTCCAAACTCGTTAAATCTTAAAGATTTGGATAAATTAATCGGACAACTTAAAAATATTTGGAGTCTTTTGATATGAGTGAAAAAAAATATAACAGAGAAGATTTTTATCCCTCATATTATCACGACCCTGAGTTAATAAAGTTAGCAAAACCCATTACGACACTGGTTTTTGATATTGACGGCGTTTTTACTGATGCCGGTATTTATCTTGATTCAAACGGTGAACACAGCAAACGCTTTAATATTCAAGACGGGCTTGGAATTATGCTTGCTCATGAAGCAGGGCTTAAGGTTGCGGTTATTACCGGACAAAGTTCTCCGGCGGTTGATAAGCGCATGAATATTTTAAAAATAAATAATTATTATCACGGGTTTATTGATAAACGAGAACCTATTAACGACTTGAAAAATAAATATAATTTGTCTTGGAATGAAATAGCTTATTTGGGCGATGATTGGGTTGATTTGTCATGTTTGGCAAGTGTTGGCTTTCCTGTTGCCGTAAATAATGCCGTGCCTGAGGTGAAAGAGGCGGCTAAGCTTGTTACTTTGGCGAGTGGCGGACATGGTGCTGTCCGTGAATTTATTCAATTTATTTTATACACTCAAAATAAATTGCAAACTATTTTAAACAAGTTTAATCAACCGGCATGATGTATAATATAAAAGCTCATTTAAAATTTTACGTTAAAAAAAATATAATTAAGACAAGTTTGATCATTTTTTGTCTGCTCTTTATTTGCGTTCAACAGATAAAAGCGGAACAGCAAAACGCAACCGAACAGGCTCAGACTTCTGAACAGGCTCAGACTTCTGAACGGGCTCAGACTTCTGAACAGGCTCAAGTCTCAACTTTAAAGAGTACATTAGGCGATAAACTCGGTACGGTGAGCGATAAAATAAGCAGTGTAACCAAACAAGACCCTCTTGCCTTAGCTTTAAAAACAATAGAATTAAGTATGGGCGAAAAAGGTTTTGAACTTTGGCGTTTAAAGGCAGAGTGGGCTTCGGTTAAATCCGAAGACGGAAGCGTTCGTGTAGTTAATCCTAAGATTTTGTATTTTATGAATAATAATTATGCCGAAGAGCAACAAAGAGTTGAACAAGTTTTAAGCAATGAACAACTTAAATTGCAAAATCAAACCATAAATACAAATTCAACAATTGCTACAAACTCTACTCAAACCGCAAACGACAAAAATGACGCACTTGAAAAAATTTGGAAAGAGCTTGCCATTAACTCAAAAGATATGGTTTTTGTAACCGCAGATTCGGGGCTTGTTAACCAAAAAGAAAAAAGTATACGCCTTGAGGGTAATGTTTTGGCGTTAAATGCTGATAAACATTTAGCCGGTTCTCTAATGCTTTATGATGGAGAAACAAAGACTTTGGTTTTTCCTGAAGGCGTTGATTTTATTGGTGAAGGCGTAAAAGCTCATGGCAATAAAGGCAGTTGGGACTTGAAAAACAATGAGGTTAGTGCAGAGGGCGGAATTTCCGTTTCTTCTGATTTACCTTTAGGGTTAACGCAAAGTGGATCGGAAGATTCCGTGAAAGCTTCAGTAAAACCTTCAGATGGTAAAATAGACGGTACGGCTGTTGGAAAAACGCCTGTGTCTGTAAAAAGCAAGAAAGCAACGCCTAAAAAAAGTGTTAAGAAAACAAAAAAGCCGACCAATAAAAAAGCTAAAAAGTAAAATGGAGTAATTATGATATATTATATAAAAAAGATAAGTTGCTTGTTTATTGTAAGCTTTTTATTTTTGTCTGCTTTGTTTATAGAAACAAATATCGCCCTTGCTCAGGCAAAGAAAACAGTTCCGACCGATATTACCGCAAATAGTATGCGTTATAGTGATGCCAGTCAAACCGTTGTTTTTGAAGGTAACGTTCACGTTAAAAGACCCGATTTTGATTTAAAAGCCAATAAAATCACCGTGTTTTTTGCTAAAAAAGATAAAAAGGCAAAGACGGAAAATGGAGACGACCAAGGGTTAAATATGCAGATGCAGGCAGGGGCTTTGGAAAAAATTGTTGCTTTGGGTAACGTTAAAATTACTAAAGACGACAAAGTAGGAACGGCCAACCAAGGCACTTATTACGCAAAAACAGGCGTTTTGACTATGGAAGGCAACCCTGTGATCAAAGATGGAAAAAACAGCAGTATTGGCGGAGAGATTATTAAGTTTTACATTAATGAAAATCGTAGCGAAATTCTTGGCGGAGTAAAGGCGAGCTTTTCCGGGCCTATGAAAGAACAGGCAGTAGGTAAGAAATAAAGCTTTTTTATTCAGTTTTTTTATTATGTAATTGCAATCTCTTCAAGCTTAATCTAAGACCATTGCAACACTCTGTTCTGCATGTTTTTATCATCGTTTTATGAGAACATAGCGTAAAACGTCTTAAACCACAAAAAACACTCATTTTACAGGGAAATTAAATTTTCTTTATTAGTAGTTTTTGGAGTGTCTTTCTAATAGAAGCCACTTAGAGGCTTTTGCACAATAGTCTTTAATCTTGCACAAAATCAAAACCGAGTTCCAAGGCTTCTTCGTTTTTTGTTTTGAGGTGCATATAATGGATTGAAATAACATCGTTTAAGCTTTTCTTTACTTCTGTAAGCGGTAAGATCTGGGTTACTTTGATAAAAGCTCCTAAAATTACCATATTGGCGAGTTTTGGGCTGTTAATTTTTTCCGCAAGTTCATTGGCGGGAACGCAGATAGTTTTTATGTCTTTTCTGAAATATTGGATACTAATTAAACTGGAATTGATTATTTGCATTCCGCCTGATTCCGTGCCGCTCTAAGTGTTGCATAAATTTTTCAAGCGACAAAAACGTTTTTACTGGTTCAACATTCGTGTTTTTTGGAGTGTCTTTCTAATAGAAGCCAATTAGAGGCTTGTGCACAATAGTCTTTAATCTTGCACAAAGTCAAAACCGAGTTCCAAGGCTTCTTCGTTTTTTGTTTTGAGGTGCATATAATGGCTTGAAATAACATCGTTTAAGCTTTTCTTTACTTCTGTGAGCGGTAAGATCTGGGTTGCTTTGATAAAAGCCCCTAAAATTACCATATTGGCGAGTTTTGGGCTGTTAATTTTTTCCGCAAGTCCATTGGCAGGAACGCAGATAGTTTTTATGTCTTTTCTGAAATCTTGGATATTAATTAAACTGGAATTGATTATTTGCATTCCGCCTGATTCCAGACGCGGCATAAATTTTTCAAGCGAAGGTTGGTTCATTGCAATTAAAGCTTTTGGGTGTTTAACCAACGGTGAACAGATGTCTTCGTCTGAAATGACAACCGTACAGTTAGCTGTTCCGCCACGCATCTCAGGGCCGTAGACGGGAATATAAGAGGTGTTTAGTCCGCTGTTCATGGCAGCATAAGCGAGCAGGTTACCGATAAGTAAGATACCTTGTCCGCCAAAACCTGCGAGTATAACATCAAGATATAAATGTTTCATTATTTTATCCCTAAATTAACACAGCCACATTCACTGTCTCTTAAATCTTTAAAAGTTCCAAGCGGAAATACGGGAATCATATTCTCGGTGATATGCTTATTAGCCGCCACAGGGTCTAAACGCCAGTTTGTCGGACAACCTGATAATAATTCAACAAAACCAAGACCCAAGCCTTGAGTTTGAACTTCAAAAGCACGCCTGATTGACTTTTTTGCTTGGCGAATATTTTTTACACTGTCTAAAGAACAACGTGCGGAATAGGCGGTTCCTCCAAGTGTGGCGATTATTTCCGCCATACGCATGGGGCTTCCTTCTCTTTCGCTACAACGTCCGCTTTGACAGGTTGTGGTTTTTTGTCCGATTAAGGTTGTAGGAGCCATTTGTCCGCCGGTCATTCCGTAAACCGTGTTGTTGACAAAAACCACAGAAATACGCTCTCCACGGTTTGCGGCGTGCATAATTTCAGATAAACCGATAGAGGCAAGGTCGCCGTCTCCTTGATAAGTAAAGACAAAATTGTTGGGGCTGGCGTGTTTGACACCGGTTGCCACCGCCGGGGCTCGTCCGTGCGGAGCTTCTACTGTATCAACATTAAGATAATTATAAATAAAAACGGAACAGCCGATTGAACTTACGCAAATAGTTGTTTTTATTAGATCAAGCTCTTCCAGTAACTCTCCAACCAATCTGTGAGCTATGCCATGATGACAGCCGGGACAGTAGTGGGTCGGGCGATCAAGCATGGCTTGAGGTTGTTTAAAAACGAGTTCCTCATCTTCTGTTGGTGTAAAAACGGGTTTTGTTTCATTATTGTTTTCAAATTGTGAAATAAAATCTAAGTCAGGAGTCATTATAGCCTCAATAATTTCTATTTATAATTCATTAAAATAAAGTCAGATATTAAATTCTTTTTTTAATGGTTCGATAAAGTCTTCCGTAGAAGGAAGATTTCCGGGCATACAGCCAAAAAAGTTTACCGAACTTAAGCCGTTAACAGCGAGTTTGACGTCTTCGACCATTTGTCCCAAGTTATGTTCAATAACCAAAAACTTTTTATTTTGCTTGGCAAGTTTGTTTAAAACGGCTGATGGAAAGGGAAATAAGGTTATTGGTCTGATTAAACCAACTTTTAAACCCTCAGCCCGCAGTTTTTTTATGCTACTTTTTACTATGCGTCCGATTGAGCCAAAGGCAACGGCGATTACTTCGGCGTCTTCTGTTTCAATGCTTTCAAAACGTACATCAGCTTGCATAGAGTTATATTTTTTTGCAAGTTTTAAATTATGTTCAGCCAAACTCCCTTCGTCTAACAACAAAGATTTAATCAGGCGTTTTTCTCTATAACTTTCACCACGTCCGTCTAAACGCCAAGTTGTGGAATTATATTGGTTTATTGTGTTTGGTTGGTGCATTACGACAGGTTCTTTGGTTCCGCCGATAATCGCATCTCCCAGTAACATAACGGGGTTTTTATATTTAAAGGCAAGGTCAAAGGCATCAATCATTAAATCGTAAGCTTCCTGACAGCTTGAGGGTGCTAAGACCAAAAGCTTGTAATCTCCGTGTCCGCCACCTTTAACCGATTGAAAATAATCGCCTTGAGAAGAACCTATATCGCCAAGCCCCGGACCACCGCGGCTTATATTAACGATAACAGCGGGAAGTTCGCTTCCTGCCATATATGAAATAGCTTCTTGCATAAGTGAGATTCCGGGGCTTGATGATGACGTAAACGCTCTTACGCCTGTAGCGACCGCACCAAGCAACATACTTGCGGCGGCGGTTTCGCTTTCTGCTTGAATAAATTGCCCGCCTGTTTTGGGCAGTAATTCCGATAAGGTTTCGGGAATTTCATTTTGTGGTGTGATCGGATAACCGAAATAAGCCTTACAACCGGCTGCAATAGCACTATGGGCGATTGCTTCGTTTCCTTTCATAAAAACTTTTTTTATTTCGCTCATAATATTTCGCTTTTTGGTTTTTTGTCTTTTTTGGAACGGAAGACTGTAATTACCAAATCAGGACAAATTAAAGCACAAGAACCACAACCTGTACATGCGTCCATATTTTGCACTTCTGCGACTTTATAGCCTTGTTTGTTAAGACGCTTTGATTGTAGGATAATAGCTTTTGGACAGACTAAAGAGCATAATAAACAGCCCTTGCAACGTTCTTCGTTCAAAAGAACTCGAGACATGATTTCGCCTTATTTATGTTTGTAATCGATTTATTTTGTTTAATTATTTATTTGTATTTTTTTTAGTGTGCGACTTAGAGGCTATTGTAAGATAGTCTCTAATAGGTATCTTTACTGATATTTTTACGGTAATGTTTATATGCAAAAATTACAAGCTTTAATGCAAATATTTTTTTTATATATTTTTTAAAGTGTTATCTTAAAGCTAGGTTATTATTTCTCACGTTTAGTAAAAGACGGTCTTGGTCTTGCATTATTTCCAATAAGAGAATCTAAAAGGGCAAAATTTTCCCGGTCTATTGTTTTTTAATGTCTGTTCAACACTAAAGTTTTGTTGAAAAAAGACGAATATTAAGGAGTAAATAATGCAATCAAGACAAAATAAAAAAGCGCATGAAAACATGTTAGAGTTTTATCGCTTTAAAGCTGTCTATGACTTATTTGCACAAGGATTTTTTGATGAAGCAAAAGCGGCCTTAGCGTCTTTACAGCAAGCTTATATTAGTCTTTGTGATGAAAATATTGTTTTGAAACAACAGGTTAATGAGCTTGGTGATATTTTGCATTTATCACAAAACCTTGTTCTTGATGGAACGGTTTGTTGGGTAATTGCCGATAAGATTAAACAAGGACCGTATTGTTGTGCTTGTTTCTCAGAAGAGGGAATTTTAAGTCGCCTTGTTGAAACCAAAGACGGCTGGCAATGCCCTCATTGTGGAGAACTTTTAGATAAAGATGATGTTAAAGTAAACAATTTTTTAAACAACAACGGAACAACAGGCTTTAGTAGTTCCTCTATTCTAAAATAATCTTTCCCCATAAAATCAGTATAAAATCAACGATTTAAGGGGTAAGAGTTAAACCCCTTGGTCGGATTGTTTATGTTATTAGCTGATTTTAATCATGTTTTGCTCTTATCTGAGCGTGAAAGTTTATGCAGTACTGAACGTTACAGCCTGCGTCAACTTGGTGTTTCTTTTATTCAAAGTTGTAATTTGGGACAAAAAGCTCTTGAAATAATAAAAGAAAACAGTAAAAAAAAGAATTTTAACAAGCTACAAGAGCAAAATAAACGATATAAAAACAGACTGGAAAATATCAATAATCTTGCAGGCGAAGAGGCTGCCCTTAAATGGAGGCAGAATCAGAGTTTTTTAAACTCTGCTGAAAACGATTGTTCTTTATATCCCGTTGATTTAATAGTTTGTACCGAACGTTTGAGCGATGGTCATATTTTAGATTTTCTTGAAACCTTAAGGCAAATGCCGGAACAGGAAAATATTGCCGTGCTTGTGCTTCCCGATTCAACTCGTTGTTGGCGTGAATCGGAAAATCTAATGGCGTGTTGTCTTTCTCGCCCTTATACTTTGAATGAATTTCATTCGAAATTATTGCGTGCCAAATATTTGTTGCAAACTGTTGTTAAAGAAAGGATCGCGAATAAAAAATTTGTACAGATTGGTTATTCTCTTGATTTTAAAGTAAAACAGTCTTTATCACAGAAACAAACGGCTCAACCGAACAATAAAGAAACAGACTTTACGGAAAAACGATTAACCTCAGATAATTATTTAGGTTTAGCCAAACCTGAACCTGAAAAGAGAGAACCTTTTCCGCTACTTGATGAGGATTTTATAGAGCTTGTTCCTCATTTTAAGCGAGAATCTTTTTCCCTTGTCGATGATTTTGATGATGACAGATATGAAAAATTTACAAGATTGAGACAAAGAAGTTTTCCTTTGGTTGATGATGAACAGGAATATTCTAGCAATATAAATGTGTTACGAGCGATAAAAACTGTTGTCCCACAAGTTGAAAAAGAACCGGCAAATATTTCTGCTGCTTTAAAACAGCCAAGCGTTCCCAATCAAACCACACAAAACAATCTTTATTCTTTGAATACTGCACAAGACCTTTTAAGACGTGGCTTTTATATAAATGCGGCACATGCGTTTTTGTCTTGTCATGAAATTATAATTCATAATAAAAGAGTTGAACAGGTTGTTTACGCTTCTTGCCAGTATACCGTTGCTCCCAAAGATAATTTGACAAAAATGGTAGAAGCCATGCAACTTGTCGGCGAAAAACATATTTCTCAAAAATTAGAAAAATTACTTCACAAAACCTATGGCTTGTCTCATGCAAAAAATAAAAACAGTCTTATGAAAAAATTCCCAATTTTATCTGATATTTTGAGTGTTGCATCAATGACGGTTTCTGTTTGGCGTAGTCCCGGCGAGTTTAGTGAGTATAGTTCAATTTAATTGCCTTTTAGTCTCACGTTGCTTTTTGAGGCAAGCTGTTGTATTTTTTATTTTATGTTAAATGTAAAACAATTAATTTTACAACACGCTGAAAGGCTTGATGCCTTATCGGTTGATAGCCCGCGTTTGTCCGTTGAGCTTTTATTTGCTCATATTTTACAAATGTCTCGCTCCGATTTGCTGAAAGAGCTTATGCTTCGCCCTGGCTTAAGTTTAGAACGGGAAATATATACTCAAGCTTTGGAGTTGTTGCAAAGACGCGAGCAAGGAGAACCAATCGCCTATATTTTAGGTGAAAAAGAATTTTATGGGCGTAATTTTAAAGTAAATTACGCTACTTTAATTCCACGTCCTGAGACAGAATTAATTATCGATTACGCTTTAGCGTATTTAAAAGATAAAGATATACCGACTTTAACGTTTGCCGATCTGGGAACGGGTAGTGGGTGTTTGGCGATTACTTTAAGTTTAGAGCTTGATATATTGAAAAACACACACAAAAACTTGAAAAGCTTTGCTACGGCATTGGATATTTCTTCTTTGGCGTTAGCTACGGCTAAAAACAACGCTAACTATCATAAATGTAGTAACATATTGTTTTGTCAATCAGATTTAACTAAAGCCTGTTTACAGCCTCAAAAGTTTAACTTGATTGTGAGTAATCCTCCTTATGTTTCAGAGGCGGAATATAAAGATTTAGACAGAGAAGTGAAGAACTTTGAGCCTTATTCCGCTTTGGTTTCAGATCAAAATGGTCTGGCTTTGCCGTTTAAAGCAATAGAAACCGCCGCTTTTTCTTTAAAGAGTGAGGGGTTATTTTTGATGGAATTTGGGTGGTGGCAAGGCGAACAAATTTTAAACGCTTTGAATCCAGAAGAGTGGAAAGACGCAAAAATCATTAAAGATTTATCTGGTTTAGATCGCATTTTATTCGCTGTTAAAGCTTGAAAAAGATTAAAAATCATAGTCTTAAATATCATGAATATTTCAATGTACGCATATTTAAAAACAAAAAATCCGGCAACTAAAATAAAGTTCCCGGATTTTGCATTTTATTTGGTAGCGAGGAAGGGAATTGAACCCCCGACCCTGCGGATATGAGCCGCATGCTCTAACCATCTGAGCTACCTCGCCATTTTTACATGTAAGCATGTAACAAGAAAAGTCTTATATTATAATAATAAAAATATAGCAAGTATTTTTGTTGCTTTGAACATATTTTTTTTATTACAGTGAAAGGAGCTTATTTTTTTATTGCTCAGCCTGTTCTTCCTGTTCTCCTAGTTCGTCAAGCTGTTCTTGACTAAAGCCGTGTTGGAAATATGTTTGTGGCTGAGAACCAATCATTGTTGCCGCGTTATATAAAGAGGCGTTGTTGTCATTTTCTTTATTTTCGTTACTAGTGCTGTTGGTTGCGAGCGAGGCATCTTTTTTATTGTCTGTTTTGGGGGTGGCTGAACATGCACCAAGAGAAAAAGTTCCGACAATGAAAGAGAATATCATCAATATAATAAATAGTTTATTGTTCACTTAAAGCTCCCTTACGCTTCTTTTGAGGAAGAAGTTGTAGTTGTAAATTTGTGTTCAAATTTTTAAGAATTTAAACTAAAACACAGAGTGAAGCAAGTTAATCTTGGTTAAAAACTTTAGATTTTACAAACGCACACAAATCCGTTTCAATTTCTTGTTTTTGTTCGTAATTTTCTGTGATGGCGTTAAATAAATATCCTTTTATTTCGGCATTTTCAGCCGCATCAAGATCTCTTTTTTTATCACCGATTAAAATACAATTTTGTGGGTTTAGCTTCCACTTTTTCAACAGGTAGGTCAACATTCCGGGTTGAGGCTTTCTACATTGGCAGTTTTGTTTAAATTCCGCCACTGTGGCTTCGGGGTGATGTGGACAGTAAACAAACTCGTCGATATGGGCATTTGCTGATTTTAGCTCTTGTTGCATATATGCATGTAGGCTTTTTAGCTCGTGTTCAGTATAAAAACCTCTGGCGATACCTGATTGGTTGGTTACGACAAAAACTAAATAATCACGGTCATTAAAAAGCTTAATTGCCTCTTTTGCCCCTTTTATCCACTTAAAATCTTCTATTTTATAGACATAGCCTGAGTCATGGTTTAAAACGCCATCTCGATCAAAAAATACTGCTTTTTTCATAGTATTTCCAAAACGGTTATTGGGCATCAAGTTGTTTTTCCAAGGTATTAAAAATACTGTCAATATTCTCTATTTGTTGTATTTTCCAAATTCCCTTATTGTTTTGTAAGCGTAAGACGAGCGGAAAAACGTCGCCTGTTCCGTGATCTTTAAATAAAGCGTTTACTGTTGCCGTATTTTTTCCGGCATGTTCTATTTGGGGATAAACCAGTTCTTTGCGACCTTTTGAAATTCCCGTAAAAAGTTCGTCTGTAAGAATTCCGCTTGGATTATATTTTTTACCGGCAAACGCCCCCGAACTTACGCCGTCTTGCAGGAATTGACGTGCGGCGGCAGCTAAAAAGGCTTTAGAAGTTTGATATTCCATAGAATTAGGACCTTTGTTGACGGCTGAACTTGCCAAAACCAACATGGGCGGAAGCACACCTTTTTCCGCCATTTTATCAGCGATAGAGGGAAGGCGATTTAAAAACACTCCAACAACCTGGTTGGTTAAAGCCTCAACATCAACACGCCCTAAAAACATTTCGAGGTTGGCAGTGTCAATTGCTTTTTGAGTTTCTTTAATTATTGCAATAGCCGGGTGTTTTGCGGAATTTTCCGTTTTTTCTCCGTCTTCTGCTTGAGCAAGCAAGATAGCGTTAGTTTTTGCTAAGCCGATAGAGGCTTGAACACATACGATATTGAAAGATAATATTAGGCTTAATATAAGAAGATATTTTTTTTGCATGGTGGTTCTCTGTGTATTAATTATTTTTGGTTGTTATGCCTAAGAGGGCGTTAGCAAATTCCAGTCCGTCAAAGGGGCGTAGGTCGTCCATTTTTTCGCCAAGACCGATAAAAGTAATAGGAATATCGTGTTGCATAACAATAGCCACCGCAACCCCGCCTTTAGCTGTTCCGTCAAGTTTGGTCAAAATTATTTCATCAATGCCACAGGCTTCTTTAAACAGTTTGGTTTGAGAAAGGGCGTTTTGTCCTGTTGTTGCATCAACAACCAAGATGCTGCGGTGTGGAGCCCCCGGGTGTTTTTTTTCTAAAACACGATAAATTTTTTGCAATTCTTCCATCAGGTTGACTTTGGTTTGCAGTCTTCCGGCTGTATCAATAAAAAGTAGATCATAACCTTCGTTAATCGCTTTGTCTAAGGCTTCAAAGGCAACAGCCGCCGGATCAGAACCCGCTTTTTTTGCGAAAAAACCTGCTCCGACTCTCTTTGCCCAAAGTTCAAGTTGTTCTATTGCGGCGGCTCTAAAGGTATCTCCGGCGGCGATTAAAACTTTGCGTCCTTGCATTTGGGCTCTATGTGCCAGTTTAGCAATAGTTGTTGTCTTTCCTACTCCGTTTACGCCGATCATTAAAACAACTTCAGGTAGGTTAACGGCACTAATACGCTTTTTAGGTTCAAAGATAATATTTAATTCTTCAGCCAGTACCGCTTTAAAGTCTTCCGGGTTGGTAAGACCTTGTTTTTGAATTCTGGCTTTTAATCTTTCGATTAAATTAGAGGCGACTTCATAGCCAACATCAGCCATAATTAAGATTTCTTCAAATTCGTCCCAAAAACTTTGGTCAAAACTTTTGTGTCCTTTAATCAGGGTGTCTAAGTGTTTTGAAAGTTGTTCTCTTGTTTTTTCAAGCCCGTTTGAGAGTTTTACAATTAAGCGGTTTCGCTCGTCTTCTTCATCTTCAAGGTCTAAGGCGAGAGCTAAGCGATATTGAAGTTCGGAGCGAAATTCATCAACCTGTTCATAATCCATTTCGTTTAGCCACTTTTGAAAGCTGTCGATAAATTTTTCCGCTTCCGCTTCCGGAACTTCCAAAGAGGCTAAGAAAAAGCGTAAACGCTCCCAAAAATAAGGGGTTACCGTATCGACATCTTCCAGAACATGAAAAAGCCAAGCGGATAATTTGGGTTCGGCGGCTCTTAAATCAACGGTTAACTGTTCTTTCCACGCTGTATCATCAGCGTCAGATTGTGTATCGTTTTGGGTTTGTTCAAGGTTGGGTGGTTGTTGTTCCGGGTTTGGTGTTTGTTCTTTGTTAGAACTCCACAAATTTTTTATGCTCGAAAAAAAGCCCATTTACAAGCTCCTCTTGTTTGTGAAATAAGTTAAAACTAAAATGTTGTTGATTATAATCTGTATTTCATAAAACATCAAATTAAAGATAAAGCTTGTTTTTTATACTAAAAGCTCCTCTTGATATTTTTATCTAAATAGGGTTAGTATAAAAAACGTGCCTTGTGTTACTTGTAATTTATAGGATTAGGTTATGAAATTATCAACAAAAACCCGTTATGCCGTTCGTGTTTTGTTTGAATTGGCTCAGGCGAATAAAGCTTTACCTATGGGGACTATTTCGCAAAATACGGGTATATCGTTACGCACTATTGAACAGATTATTGTTGTTTTAAACGCAAATAATATGACAAAAGGGATTATTGGGCCGGGTGGCGGTATTGTTTTAGAAAAGAAAATAGAAGAAATCAGCTTAGGTGATTTGGTTTATCTTTTTGAAGACGGAATTGAGTTTGTTGTTTGTTGTGGCGATAAATCAAATGATTGTCCTAATCAGCATACTTGTAAAACAAGGTTTATGTGGAAGAAGATTTCGCAAAAGATTCAAGACCAATTAAATACGGTTTCTTTGGTTGATGTTTTGTTTGAAAATAAAATAAATAAAATTTAATTTTTGATTCAATTTTTTAAACTAAAACGGCACTGTTTTTATGATAGACAGTGCCGTTTGTTTTTATGTTATTTATTTTTAAGATTATTTTTTGTTTAAAATGGTATTAAGGTCTTCGCCAGGAGTGCTGATTGGTTTAATGTCAAAAGTTTTTACTAAAGTATCTAAAACCGCAGGAGATAAAAACGCCGGCAGGCTTGGCCCAAGATAAATACCTTTAATACCTAAAGATAATAGGGTTAGTAAAATAGCCACTGCTTTTTGTTCATACCATGATAAAACCAAAGTTAGTGGCAGTTCGTTAACTCCACACTTAAAGGCATCAGCTAAAGCTAAGGCAATTTTAACCGCACCAAAAGCGTCGTTACATTGCCCCACATCTAAAAGTCTTGGAATTCCGCCAATGTCGCCAAGTTGTTTATCAAAAAAGCGAAACTTGCCACAAGCCAGAGTTAAAATTATAGTGTCTTTTGGAGTTTTTTCCACGAATTCAGTATAATAATTACGCCCGGGTTTAGCCCCATCACAACCGCCGACTAAAAAGAAATGTTTAATCGCACCGCTTTTTACTCCGTCTATTACTTTGTCTGCGACGCCTAAAACGGTATTGTGTCCAAAGCCGACCAATATTTTTTTCTGTGGATATTTGGCTATATCTTCTTTGGTGAAACCTTTTAAAGATAGGGCGTGTTCTATAACCTTGGAAAAATCTCCGTTTTTAACGTGAGTAACTCCGGGATAACCGACTAAGCCCGTAGTAAAGACATTTTTTGCGTATTCTTCGGCTGGGCGTTGAATACAGTTTGTCGTAAACAAAATAGCCCCTGGAAAATTAGGAAATTCCTTAGCTTGATTTTGCCAAGCTGTTCCAAAATGTCCTACTAAATGTGGGAATTGTTTTAGCTTAGGGTAAGCATGGGTAGGGAGCATTTCACCGTGGGTATAGATGTTAATCCCTTTACCTGCTGTTTGGTTTAAAAGGTCGTATAAATCTTTTAAGTCGTGTCCGCTGACTAAAATCGCCTTACCTTCAATCGGGGCGAGTGATACTTCGGTTGGAACAGGTTGACCATAAGTTTCGGTATTAGCCGCATCAAGCAGTTCCATTGCTCTTAAGTTGGCTTTTCCACAGTTTAAAACCGCATCAATCCATTCCGTTAAACTAGGTGTTTTCCCATCAAAACCAAAACTTAAGCCACGATAAATATCAGCGTAAAGTTCTGGGTCTTCCTTTTCTAAAATAGCTGCATGATCCGCATAAGCCGCCACGCCTTTTAGTCCAAACAATAGAGTTTGTGCCAAGGAGTTACAATCTTGATCATTCACAAGGGTTTCTATGCTTGCGAGTTTTGCTTGTTCTTGCAAGGCTTGTTCGGAACCTGCTAATTCAAAGTTGAGTAGCGGAGAAGAAGCAGGCATTGAGATTTTTTTCATAAGCTCTTTTCTGGCGCTTATGACTTCTTTTAAAAGAGCAACTAAAGCATCATTATCAAAATTAACGTTTGTCAAAGTTGAAAATAGAGCTTTAACAGTGAGCCTATCGGTTTCTTTATCGACAATTTGTTTTTTTCTTGCTTCTAAAGCGACGAGAGCCAAGCCTCTTAAGGCGTAAACGATTAAATCTTGAGTTGTTGCTACTTCGTCTGTTTTTCCACAGACTCCCGCCTTATTACAGGCTATCCCTCTGGCGGTTTGTTCACATTGATTGCAAAACATGGTCGACTCCATAAAAGTTAAGGGTTATTAATATATTATTTACTATAAAAACGAATAATAAATGACTTTATGATTAACTTGATTTTAAAATAGTCATCTTTTTTTTAATTAACAACCACCTTGGAAGTACGCCTTTTAGTCGTTTGACTAAAAACAATAAAAGAGTAGTGTATAGAATGCTGGATATCAATTGCTTTATTGTTAAACAACCCACTCGCAAGGTGGTTGTTAAACGGTTCTGTTGTGATATATTTCTCAAGTGTGTGTTTTTTTAAATGTGTTTTATTCAGAAACTTTAAATAGGA
Organism: Desulfovibrio litoralis DSM 11393; assembly: GCF_900143255.1. Lineage (NCBI taxonomy): Bacteria > Pseudomonadati > Thermodesulfobacteriota > Desulfovibrionia > Desulfovibrionales > Desulfovibrionaceae > Desulfovibrio > Desulfovibrio litoralis. The sequence goes on along the minus strand of NZ_FRDI01000003.1, from coordinate 391,282 downwards.
GGTATAAAGCTTATGCCCAATGATGCCGTGCCTAAAAAAAATAAAAGGCGTCTTGGTTTGGTGTTTTTATCGATGTGTGTCGGCATGTTAGTCTTAGTTGTCGCACATGTGTCTTTAAAAGCCACAGACTCAGCACCTTTTTGCGGTAGTTGTCATGTGATGTCTGATGCGGTAGTTACTCACAGAATGTCGCTACACGCCAAATTAGACTGCAATGACTGTCATTTGCCGGTTAATTTTACAGAGCGAATGATTAATAAAACTATCTTTGGGTTTCATGATTTTACTGCTTTTCATTTTAGTGCTGTAGAGAGTCCTATTTTCTCAAGCCAGAAAACAAAAGATATTGTTCAGGCTAATTGTGTTCGCTGTCATACAGAGAGTACAAGGAATGTTAATATGAACTCTAAACCATATTGTGTTGATTGTCATAGACAAGTACCACATATGAGAACTCTACCAATATCAAAAAGGAAGGTCGGTGATGTCTAAACTATTTTCATTCAGACAAATGAAATATATTGTTACTGTTGGCTTAATAGTCGGGTTGGTGAGTCTTGTGGCTTGTTCCGATACGCCTGATCCTGTTGCACCAAAGTATAATACCAACTTAACGGCTGAAGAAGGCTTGAACGCCTCAGCTTTTGAAAAGCTTTTTCCAAATCAATATAAAACCTATCGAGATAACGACCAAACCGGCGTTAAGCATATGACTGATTTTGGCGGTCCTGTTGCTTGGAGAAAAAACGATAATGTTAATGTGAATGTGATGAGAGCTGACGGAATTACTCCCGAAGGTTTTAAACACGCTCAACCATATTTAAAGAACCTTTGGCTTGGTTATCCGTTTTCTTATGAATACAACAAAGCCCGTGGACATACCTATGCGGTGCATGATATTTTAGAAATTGACCGTATAAACAATTATAGTGAAAAAGCCGGTTTGCCTGCTACTTGTTGGAACTGTAAAACTCCGAATATTCCAAAATGGGTTAAAGAAAACGGAGACGATAAGTTTTGGTCAATGAACTTTCATGATTTTCGTACTAAAGATAAAATCAGCATGAAAGATAACTCAATCAGTTGTGCTACTTGCCATGATCCTAAAACCATGGAACTTGTTATTACTTCTATTCCTCTTAATGAAGCTCTTTTAAAGAAAGGAATTGATTGGAAAAAGGCCTCTCGTAATGAAATGCGTTCTTTAGTTTGTGCCCAGTGCCACGTTGAATATTACTTTAACGAAGCCAAATCTAAAAACGGCGGAATTGATAAAAAGCCTGTGTTCCCTTGGGCAAATGGTTTTGACCCTCAAGATATGTATGAATATTACTCAGATCCAAATCTTGGAGCCACCAAAAACCCCGGATTTGAAGGTCTCTTTGCTGACTGGATTCACCCGGTTTCAAAAACCCCTATGTTAAAGGCTCAACACCCTGAGTATGAAACCTTTATGAATGGTCCTCATGGAGCGGCCGGTGTGGCTTGTGCCGATTGCCATATGCCATATCGTCGTGATGCAAGTGATAACAGAAAATTCTCAAGCCACCAGTGGACTTCGCCTTTGCTTGACCCTAAAATGGCGGCTTGTCGTCAGTGCCACTCAGACAAAACCCCTGAGTTTCTTAAAGAACGTGTAGTGAATACTCAGCAAAAAGTCTATGACCAATTAATGGTTGCTCAAGATTTATCAGTAAAAGCTCATGAAGCCGTACGTCAAGCCCTTGAGTTTGAAGGCGCTAAAAATGAGAAATATGGTGATCTTATAATTGCGGCTCAAGAACAAGTGCGTAAAGGACAATTCTTCTGGGATTTAATTTCTGCTGAAAACAGCGTTGGTTTCCATAACCCAACCAAAGCGTTAAATACTTTGGCAGAGTCTCAACAATATAGCCAAAACGCCATAAACTTGGCAATGCAAGCGACTAACTATGAAATAGGGAAAACGCTTGAAGGTGATATTAAAGAACTTGTTCCGCCAATCTTGAAGTTTTCTCGTGAGTTGCAAATGGATCCTGAGTTTATGCAAACTCATAAGTGGTTAAAATACTTACCTGTAACTCCAAAAGCCGAAAGAGTTTGGAACTTGCAAGAAAAAGTTAGTGCGGTAAAACAGTAAAACAGTAACTTGTTCGTGTAATTAATTATTTAATTAAGCGAAGTAACAAGAATAAAAAATAAGACCATTGTAGATTAATGTTTGCAATGGTCTTATTTTATTTGAGTTTTTTTAAATTTATTGCCAATTTTTCATAAAGTTTATGGTGCTACCTGTTTTTTCTATGTCTTTTAATAAAGCACTACCAAAAATAATACCATGCGGTATATTTTTAAGCTCTTTAATTTGTTCGGGTTTGCTAATTCCAAACCCAAGAGTTATGGGAATGTTTTGTTCTTCATAAAAGACTTTTTTAGCTCGGGCGAGAGTTTCTTCTACCTTTGTGTTAAACGTTTTACGCTCACCTGTTGTTCCCAATACAGAAACCACATAAACATAACCTTCTGAATTTTTAGCATACATACGCATTCTGTCTTCGCTGGTGTTTGTTCCAACCAAAGCAATCAGGGCGATACCCGCTTTTTTTAAAATATCTCTTAGGTTCTCTGCTTCTTCAAAAGGTAGGTCGGGAATAATAAAACCTTCTATCCCTGCTTTTTTAGCGTCAATGGCGAGCTTTTCCAACCCATATTGTAAAAATGGATTATAATAGCCCATTAAAACAAGCCCAGCTTTAAAAGAATATGTATTTTCAATAAGGGTTTGTAAAATCCAGTTTAAAGTAACTCCGTTTTCTAAAGCAAGCACAGAAGCGGCTTCTACCACCGGACCATCAGCGACTGGGTCGGAAAACGGTACGCCAATTTCAATAATATCCGCTCCGTTTTGGTCGAGTTCTTTTAATAAACCCAGAAAATTTTCTTTTTTAGGGTAACCGGCTGTAATAAATGGAATTAAAGCTAAGCGTTTTTGAGCGTTGGCTTTTTCTATGCGTTCTTGTAATTTATGCATGATTTTTCTCGTATATTCCAAGATGTTTAAATAAATTGGTAGTAATTTATAAAAAATTAAAAAAATTAAAGATTGATATGTTGTGTAATAATGCCCATATCTTTATCGCCACGCCCTGATAAATTTACTACAACTTTTGTGTCTTTAGCGAGAGTATGAGCGTTTTCCAAGATCCAAGCGAGGGCATGAGAAGATTCAAGAGCGGGGATAATGCCTTCTTTTAAACTTAAGGTTTTAAGGGCGTTTAGGGCTTTGCTGTCATTAATCATATGATATTCCACACGTTTATTGTCGTGTAAAAAAGCATGTTCAGGTCCAACACCGGGATAATCTAAACCCGCCGAAATGGAATGCGAAGGCAAAATTTGTCCGTCAGCGTCTTGAATGAGCATACTGTGTTGACCGTGCAAAACACCGGGGCGGCCTAGGTTAAGCGGAGCGGAGTGGTAACAGTTAGGTTCGCCTGTTCCGGCGGCTTCAATACCAATAAGGCGTACATTTTTGCAGTCATCGCTATAAGCAAAAGGGTAAAACATACCAATAGCGTTAGAACCACCGCCCACACAGGCTAAGATTATATCAGGTAAAGAACCTATTTGAGCAAGGGCTTGCTCTTTGGTTTCTTCGCCAATAACGGACTGTAAATCTCTCACCAGAGTAGGAAAAGGGTGAGGGCCGGCGGCTGTTCCAAAACAATAATGTGTTGTTTCTTGTTCGGCTATCCAAAAGCGTAAAGCTTCGTTAATAGCGTCTTTTAGAGTTTGCGTTCCGCTAGTAGCAGGCACAACTTTAGCCCCTAATAATTTCATTCGCATAACATTTGGAGCTTGGCGTTCAATATCCACAGCTCCCATAAAAATTGTACATTTTAAACCTAAACGAGCGGCGGCTGCGGCTGTTGCTACGCCGTGTTGTCCTGCTCCGGTTTCGGCGACCATGTGGGTTTTTCCCATATATTTTGTGAGTAGGGCTTGCCCAAGGGTATTATTGACTTTATGAGCCCCCGTATGCAAGAGGTCTTCTCGTTTAAGCCAAAGGGAAATCCCCAATTCGGTTGATAAATTTTGGCAGTGAGTTAAAGGTGTTTTACGTCCTGCGAAATTTGTTAAGAGGTCTTGCAGTTCTTTTTTAAACTTTGTACTCGGCAGAATGGTTTTGCAGGCTTCTTCAAGTTCTAAGAGCGGGGGCATAAGTAATTCCGGTACAAATTGTCCGCCAAAATTACCAAAATAACCTTTTTTCATAAATATATTCCTTTAATTTTATTCTTTATTCTTATATTTGGCTTCGCCACTGATTTAATTGAATAATTTTATTGCAATCTTTTATACCCGGGCTAAGTTCCAAGCCTGAGTTAAAGTCTAAGACGTTAGGCTTGGCTTCATTGAATGCTTGCGAGGCATTGTTTAAATTTAAACCACCAGCTAAAAACCAAGGTTTTGGAAACTTTATTGTGCTTAAGTTAAGCCAGTTGAGGCATTCTCCGCTACCTCCGCCTGATTTTCCCGCATCACACAAAAAATATGCACAATAAGAAGAAAAGCGTTTTAGTTCCGCTTCAAATTTTGTTTGAAATTCGTTTTTATCTTTACACTTTTCCGCAATTTTGTCAGCCCAAACGACTTTAATAATTTTTTCAGGCTTAAAATGATTGCAAAAGGCTTCGTCTTCGTCGCCGTGGAGTTGAATATAGTCTAAATTGAGCGTTGTTGCAATTTCCCTGACTTCATCAATAGGCTGTTTGACAAAAACGCCGACTTTTTTTGTTTTATAGGTCTTGAAAGCTTGAACGCTTTGTTCCAATAAGCTTTGAGCTTGTTCAAGTGTCAATTTTCGAGGGCTTTTAGAAGCAAAAATCAGACCTGTAAAATCAATTCCTTGTTCGCAACAGGTTTGTATATCTTCGGGGCGTGTTAAACCACAAACTTTAAGTTTTAGAGTTGTTGACATTATAGTTTTTCATTAGTGTTTGAAATTTTTGGTAAAAATATACTAAACCGAGCCCCGCCGTCGAGGTTGTTTTCAGCTTTTAATGTTCCGCCAAGTTCAGTTGTTAAAGCGTTCGCAATAAAAAGACCGAGACCTGTTCCGCCATCTTGTTTAACTGCTGAATTTTTGGTGGAAAAAAATGGAGTAAAAATCAGTTTTAAATTTTCTTCGCTGATTCCGTTTCCGTTATCAATAATTTGGATTATGTAAGATTCTGAATTATGGCTTGTTTCAATCTTTATAATACCTTTTTCCTCAACAGCGTCTAAAGCATTATCAAGAATATTAAAAATTATTTGCTCGGTTTTGTTTGCATCAAGTTCGTTGAAATATAGATCAGGTTCAAAATGAGTTTGTATTTCAATCTGTTTCGTTTTGATTTTCTTTTCTAAAAATGAAATGATCTCAATAATTAATGCTTGTAAGTTTGTATTTGTGTTGCGAATATTTTTATTGCGTGCAAAATTTAAGGTTCGTAGTAAAATTTTTGAGGCCCTATCAACGCTTTGTTCTATTTTGCTCGCATTATCTTTTATTTGATCATACTCATTGATATTGTTTTGATTTTCATCATTTAAAATATCTTTAATTAAACCTGCTCGTTCTTTAATAATAGTTAGAGGATTATTTATATCGTGGGCAAGTTCGGCACTATGTTGCCCGAGGCTTGCCAGTTTTGAGCATTCTAAAAGTTGAGCTTCAAGTTTTTTTATGAGTTCTTCTTTTTGGCTGAGACTGTTTGTAAGTTTTTTGAGTTTATTTGTGAATAATAAAAGCACAAGCCAAGAGATTCCCACAAGAAAGGCGAGAAAAAACAACAAGCTGTATAATAGCGTTATATTTGAGGTAAGATTTTGCATGGAACATCAGTAGCATTGATATTGTAATTGGTTAATGATTGTTATCATAAAGAAAAAGCTTGAGGGTGGCAAGCACTCTCAAGCTTTAACAGGATATTGAAAAAAAGCTTTTACTTAGTTTTTAGGCGAGTTGATTCCAAGTTGCCGAAGTAAAACGCTCACCGCTGTTCTCTAAAATAAGACATGCGGTATTAGGGGTTTGATTAATCAATTTGATTGCACTTGAAGTTGGTAAAAGAGCAATGGTTGTTGCCAAAGCGTCTGCCAACATTGTATTTGGTGCAACGACGGATACGGAAGCTATATTAGGGCTTTTTCCCGTATACGGATTGATCAAGTGGTTGTTTTGTTTAGAGCTATCAAAAAAGTTTTCCGAACCGCCTGAGCTTGCAATAGCACCTTGGTTCAGGCGAATTGTTTCAACGCTTTGTCCTTTTTGATAGGGATTGGCTATTCCGATATTCCAGCTTTGTGAATCAATATTAGTTCCACTAACTTTAATATCGCCACCGGCGTTAATCATATAGTCATGGACTTGGTTTTTTTCCAAAACCTTTGCAGCCATATCGGTGATATAACCTTTGGCTATTCCGTCAAGCGTAATACCCATGCCTTGTTTGGCAAAGCTAATACCACTTGCATTAATCTTTACGGAGTTAAGATCAGCGAGTTCTCTTAATTCTTTTATTTCAGAGCTAGAGACGTTTAACTTGGCACTATTGGTTTTATGCGTTTCATAATAACGCAATAAAGGTTCTATAGTCGGGTTAAACATTTCATTCGAACTGAGTGTTATTTTTTGAGCATTTGTTAATACTTCACTTAGCTCGACTGGAATATCTTTAATCTTACCTTGAGCATTTAAAGTTCCGATTACAGAACTCGAAGAGTGGCGATTAAAAATATCAATCAGGCGTTCTATTTCATTAAAAGCAAGACCAATAGCCGTTTCTGCTTGTATTTTGCTTTGACTTTTGGCGGTGATATTAACGATAGTACCCATTAATAGACGGGTTTCTTGGCTAATATGATTTTTAGTCAGGCTGTCTGCCAAAAGTTGAGCCGGGCTTAATACAAATAAAGACGCACCGAGCGTTGTGGCTTGTTTTAAAAAATTACGCCGTGTGAGAGACTTATAGTTCATAATTATATCCTTAAATCTTTGGCGTTATGCGTTAACGGAATCTTCAACGAGTTCTTTCGGTTGTAACACTATTGGCTGTTTTGTGCCTTTGTTTCTTGAACGCAGAATCTTTCTTGAACAGGCCGCAACACAGGCTTCATTACAACTTTCGCCATATGCCAAACATTTTGCGTGATCAATCTCAATACGCAAGTTTTCATATTTTATAGCACCGCCCGGACAAGCTTTAAGACAACTTAAACAGTTAATACAGCCAACTTCGCAAACTTCGCTAACCAATTTAAGCTTTTCTCTTGTGGCACAATAAGACATTACTCTGGCTTGTTGTGGTATAATTTGCAAGATAGAGCGTGGGCAAGTTTTGACACAAACTCCACAGCTTAAACATAGGGCGTCGTTTATTTCTGCCATATTATTTTTTATGGTAATAGCATCAAAAGGACAAGCTCTTACACAGTCGCCAAGCCCTAAACAAGACCAACCACAACGATAAGGTCCACCCTCGATAAGAGCAGCACTCGCACAAGTAGAGGCACCGATATAGTCAAAGCGTTGTTGTACGTTTCCTTCTTCACGAGCACAGCGGCGAAAACATACGTTTTGAGCCCCTTCTTCTACGGCTTTTCCGGCGAGCAGTCCAACTTGTTTCGCTGTGTCCTCTCCACCGACTACACATAAGTTAGCACCAACGTCGGGTGAGTTTAAAACGGCAATAGCATAAGATTCACAGCCGGCAAATCCGCAACCACCACAGTTGGCACCGGGAAGAGCTTCAGTTATTTCTTGGATACGCGGGTCTTCTTTAACATAGAGAAGACGGGAAGCTATAGCCAATAAGGCGGCTAAAGCAAAGCCCAACCCTGCCAACATTAAAACAGAATCGATAACCATATTGCCTCCTTATTAGATCATGCCTTTAAAAGCCATAAAACACATGGACATGAGTCCTGCCATAATTAAGCTGATCGAAGTTCCTTTTAATGCTCTGGGAACATGACATACAGCTAAGCGTTCTCTTATTCCCGCCATTAAAACCAAGGCTAACATAAAGCCAAGACTGGCAGAGAAAGAATAAAACAGGGCTTCGAGAAGACCAAACTCTTCTCTTTGGGCTAAAATCGCAAGACCAAGCACACAACAGTTAGTTGTAATTAATGGTAAAAAGATTCCCAACGCTTTATATAAGGGAGGAGCCGCTTTTTTTAAGAACATTTCAACAAATTGTACAAGTCCTGCAATAAGCAAAATAAATACAATAGTTTGCAAATATCCAAGATCCATAGGGTTAAGCAGATATTTTTGAGCCGCCCAAGTCAAGCCTGTTGCGAGAACGGCAACAAAGATAACGGCACTTCCCATTCCGATTGAAACCGATTTTTCTTTAGAACAACCAAGATAAGGGCATTGTCCCAAAAATTGTGCCAAAACGATGTTGTTTACAAACACGGCTCCGATAAACATAAGAAAATATTCCATAATGAGTTCCTTTCGCTAAGCTCTTTATTTATCGGAACAACCACTGCAACCGCTACAACCGCCACATTCCGCAGGATCTAAAGCTAGTTGATCTTGACCTGCTTTTTTCGCAGACCACATGGTATACCAGTTCATACAAGCGAGCACGATACCTAATACTAAAAACGCACCCGGGGCTTCTACCATTATTCTGAAAGGTTCAAAGTTAGAAAATAAAACGTCATATTTTGTAGGGTCGGCAAAGCCCAAAAAGTCTCTGACCATTCCTATAATAGTTAAAGAGCCAGTTCCTAAAACTTCCCTGATTGCTCCAATAAAAGTTAAGGCAAAGGTATAGCCTATCCCTATTCCAAGGCCGTCAGCCGCAGAGAGCAAGACAGGGTTTTTGGCGGCAAAAGCTTCGGCACGCCCTAAAATAATACAGTTTACAACAATAAGCGGAACGAAAATTCCGAGCTGTTGATAGAGTGTGTAAGTATATGCCTGCATTAAAAGCTCAACGGCTACAACGAGGGTAGCCGAAAGGGCAATAAAACAAACGATACGGACTTTTTTAGGAATAATTGAGCGAACTGAGGATATTACCATGTTTGATAAAACCAAAACAAAGATAACCGCAAGACCCATTCCAAAGCCGTTCCATGCCGATTTGGTAACGGCAAGAGTAGGACAAAGACCTAAAACAAGGCGAAAGGGAGGAATTTCCTTCCAAAGACCTTTTGAAAATTCTTTCCAGATTGATCCCATAACTTACCTCTTTATTGCCACTGACTGGTAATATTGGCTTTAAGTTCTTTATAAATATTAACAGCACTTTGTACTGCCGTAACTGTACCGGTAGACGATATGGTTGCTCCGGAAATAGCGTCTATTTTGCCACCCCTTGAGCTAAGGTTAATATCAAGTCCCTTTCCTTTAAACTGGTTGGTAAACTTGGGTAATGCAACGGCACTACCAATTCCCGGAGTTTCTTTGTGTTCGGTTATACCAATTCCGAGTAAGGTATCTTTTTCGATATTAAATCCGACAATAACACCTATATCTCCGCCATATCCGCCACCTTTTGCTTCAAGGGCAACCCCGATAAGCTTATTGTTTTGTTTATAAGGGAATACGGTAACAACGGTTTTTCCGTCTTTAAGGGTAAAGTCTTTATATTCTTCAAGGGGTTTGTTGTCTGCTTGACTAAAAACGCTCGTAATAGCAGGGCCTTGAATATATTTCAAAACTTGAGCACGAATTGTCGGAGCTGTGGTTTGTTTTAAAAACGAAAGCGTTAAACCGGAAACTCCACAAATAGCAGACAGTACCACCAACATGCTTATTATTTCTCGCATCGTTTAGCTCCTTTTGCCCCAAGGGCGTGGGCGAATAATGTCCAAAAGCGGTGTGCAAAGGTTTGCCAATAAAACCGCAAAAGGAGCACCATCAGCATAAATACCGTAAATACGCATAAGAACGGTCAATATCCCGGCGAGTAGACCGAATAAAATCAAACCGATTGAAGACACAGGGCTTGAGGCGTGGTCGGTGATAAAGAAAAAGCCCATAAGCACGGTACTTCCGGTAAGAAAATAGAGTTCGGGAGAAATATGAGTATTTGGATCTATTTTCCAAAAAATCACTCCGCTAATCAATACGCCTAAAAAATAAGCGATAGTTGCTTCGGGGCGAATTGTTCTTGTTATTAAAAGGTATATTCCGCCTAAGGTAATTGCGGCGATAAAGCCTGTTCCGAGTCCACCGAGTTGTTCGCCAAGCAATAATGCGGAATTAATTCCTTCGGGTAAACTTTGAACTCCGAAATATTTTAATTTTAATAACGGGTCAATTAGGTTAGAGCCTAAAACCATTGCGTTTGGATCCATTTGAGTTGGCCAAGAAATGGTTAAAATTGCCCAACCTACTAGTGGTGTACAGAGCGGGTTTGCTCCAAGTCCGCCAAAAGCTTGTTTCCCGATTGCAATACTTAAAGAGCTTCCGATGATAACGAGCCACCAAGGTGCTCCCGCCGGCAACAATAAAGCAAATAAAAGACCTGCAACCATGGCTGTTCCGTCATAAATGCGGTTTTCTCTATCTGCTAAATACAAACAAAGAGCTTCTGTAAGAACGGCTGTTCCAATAGCCAACATCATAACTCGTAAAGAGAGCAACCCGTAAGTCATTATCGAAAGAATAATGACGGGTATAAGCCCTATAAACATATTGCGAGACATTTTTTGAATACTTCCGCCAAAGTGAGCGTATGGTGGAGTATCTACTGTAAAAATGGGTAGTAAGTTTTTTTCTGTTTTACTGGTCATTACTTTTTCCTGCCTTACACTGGTTGTTGGATTGTATGTTGTCTGCTTACAATGCCAAGCTGATGTTTAGCTATCTTGAAATACTGTTGCATCGGGCGACAGGCGGGACAAACATAACCGCAAAGACCACATTCGATACAAAGTTCTATATATTCTTTGTGGCAGTTGTTGTATTGTTCAAACTCAGCGTAGCGACTCAACATATTGGGGCGTAAACGCATTGGACAAATATTGACGCAAAGTCCACAGTTAATACATGGGTTATCTGTAAGATGAGGAACAGTTCCGTATTTTTCATGGATAATGGCACAATCATTTTGATCTATTCCTCTTTGAGTGCTTGAAAGAGGATAACCGCGCATAAATCCGCCCAAGATGATAGTATCTTTATCTTGAGGTACTGCGTTGACTTGTTCCAATAAAGTGCTGACTGGAGTTCCGATATAAGTAAAGAAGTTTTTGCCTTGAACACTAATAATTGTTTTGTTTAAAGGCAGTCCGCTTTGTGCAACAAGACCAAGGTTAAAGACGCTGTTAAGGTGTACCATGGTAACGTCTTTACTGCTTTCTGTTCCGGTGATTTTTGTAATCAACGGGCGAGCCAAGCTAATTGGATATACGGCTTTAACAAATTGGTTGGTAAAACCTTCGATATTGGTTTTGTTGCCTTCGGGTAACGCCAGAATATATTTATCGGCGTTAGATAAACGTTGAATTAATAGAAGAGCGGCTTTTATTGTTGCCGCATGCGTTGCCAACAATTCTTCGGCATAACACATTCCGGGTTCAGGGTTTAAACCGTTTAAGATGAAAGTTGTGCATGGTCTGGTAAAAGGTCTGGCTGAGATCCCCAAGTTTTTTAAGGCAACAATCAAGTCTTTTGGGGTAAGTTCAAGCAGGTTAACGGGTTTTGCTTCTATATTGGCGTTTGTGTTAGAGTTGAGCGTTTCTTGCCCTTCTCCTTTTGCCAAAGCTTCTTCCATGAATTTTTTTGCATTTTCCAAGGCAGTAGCTTGTGCTTCCTTGCTACAATCAATCTCGATATAGGTACGAGTAATTTCTTTTATTATCCCTGATTTGGGTGCATGGACATCAGGTATATCGTTGTCCTGATGACTTGCGAGTAATGCACCTTGCATAACGCTGCTACGTTTTTTGACATATTTGCAAACGTCGTGTCCTCTAAGAGGAACGAGCAGTGTTTGAATATCGTCTAGCTCAGTAATTTGTAGACGTTCCGGAAAGGTAAGATTGAATAGTTTGTTCATTAGTCCCTCTCTAAGATGTATGACATTGTTTACATTGATCTTTTTTAGGACCTTTCCCGACTTTGTCATGACAACTTATACAGCTGTTGTGGAAAGTATCCATGCGTCCTAACATATTTGAGTGGCAACTTTCGGTACAGCTCGTAAAATACTGTCCTATTTCTTTTAAAGGAAGCTTTTGCAATTCAGGTTGTTCTTCCAAAGTTCCCGGCAACTCATTTTCATGGTGGCAAGAGATACAGGTTTGGATACCGCCTGTGTTAAAATATTTTTCTTGGTGGGCGGTTTTAAAATCGGGAGCGGTACTTGCTCCATGACACGCACCACAAGCATAAACCAAAGGCGTTTTGGTCTTTTCGTTAACCAAGTTACTGACTTTTAAGTCATGATGGCAAGTTACACAGGCAGCATTAGCAGCCTCTTGCAGATTGGTTTTGGCTTTTTCCGGATCAATTGCATAGTCCAAATGTTTTGTGTGTGTAAACACAACCCTTCCGCCGCTGTTTGGCAGGAGGACTTTATTGGGTAGCTCTTCTTTTGCCGTTGCCGGAATAAGGTAGATTGCGAGTGCCGCAAAAATTAGCACGCAACTCACTACTAGCATGGGGAAAGAACGTTTGTTCAAAGTGCCTCCTTTTAACAAATACTGTTTGTTAATCTCAAAAGCTTTAATCAAAAACTCGTTTTAATTAAAGCGTATTAAACTTCTTAGGAATATTTTGTTTATTCCTGTGTATTGTTATATAACAAGAATCATTACATATAATAAAATAAGTAGTGATTAACCCTAGTTTGCAAAAAAATATATTTACGCTGCGAACTGAAGTTTTAAGGAGGTTTTAAGATAGGATATTCATCTTTGAATAAAAGCTATATATAACAAGCTTTACTGTAAAAAGGAAGTGTTGGCAATACACTTTGTGAAAGTACTTTTTATCACAAATACAAAACTATACTTACCACTTTTTAAAAATAATAAAAGTCGCCAAACAAATTAACCCAAAACCCAAGACATAATTCCAACGCATGTTTTCCCCAAGATAAAAAGTTGAGAAAAACATAAAAATGCTTAGAGAAATTACTTCTTGAATTGTTTTTAACTCAACCGCATTAAAATAGCCATAACCAATACGATTGGCAGGGACTTGAAAACAGTATTCAAAAAAGGCTATTCCCCAACTGACTAAAATCATTAAGACCATTGGTCTGGCGGTAAATTTAAGATGTCCATACCATGCAAAGGTCATAAAGATATTGGAAATAAACAATAAAACTATGGTTGTTAATGGGGTTGTAAAATTAAAAGTTGGCATATTTTATTTTTTACGAGCTAAGTTGGTTTGACGTTCACGGGCTATTCCGAGATTATTTTCCGGAACATTTTTAGTAATTGTTGAACCGGCAGCAATAAGGGCATTTTTTTCTATAGTTACCGGAGCAACCAAGGCTGTATTTGAGCCGATAAAGGCGTTGTCTTGTATAATTGTTTTATATTTATTTTTTCCATCATAGTTACAAGTGATTGTTCCCGCCCCTATATTAACGCCGTTTCCTATCTCAGAATCTCCCAAATAGCTTAAATGATTAGCCTTTGAGTTTTTTCCCAGTTTGGTCTTTTTTAGTTCAACAAAATTTCCAACATGAGAATTTTCTTCTAAAATACTCTCGGGACGCAGGCGGGCATATGGTCCGACTATACACTTTTCTCCCACAGTGGCTTGTTCTATATGTGAATAGCTTCTAATTTGAGCGTCTTGCAAAACAGTACTGTTTATAATCGAGGTAAAAGCTTCAATCAGGGCACCTTTTTTAACGGTTGTTTTTCCTAAAATGCGACAGGGACCAAATATTTCAACGCCCGGTTCGATAATGGCTTTTGTTGAGATTTCCACACTATTTGGGTTATGAATAATTACACCTTGTTGCAGTAATTTTTTATTTACTTGTAAACGCAGTAAATCTTCTGCTTCCACCAATTCAAGAGGGCTGTTTATTCCTAAAAGTTCGGGGTTGTTTCCGGCATTAAAGGCGTTTACGTTGAGTCCTTGTTTGTAGGCAAGGCTAATAAGGTCAGTTAGGTAATATTCGGCACTTTTATTTTCTTTTGTGATCAAAGAAAAGAGCGGGCTTATTTTTTCAAGGTTTAGATAATAAATTCCTGCGTTAACTTCTTTTGGTGCGTCGCCATATATTTTGGGGTCATAGTCTTTGGCTTCGATAATTCCGGTAACTTGTTTACCCTTATATATAACTCGCCCGAAAGAACCCGGGTCGTTAAGGCTTAAGCTAATAAAGGCCAGGTCTGATTTTTCTTTTTGGCAAAATTCCAAAAATTGTTGTAGGCTGTTTGATGAAATTAAAGGCGTATCCCCGTTAATAATCAAGATATTTTTTGCCAGAGCTTTTTCAAAGGTTTTAAGACTGACTTGAACGGCGTGTCCTGTTCCCAGTTGTTCGGATTGTAAGATAAATTTTAAATCAGAGTCTTTAAATTCTTTTTCAACCTGTTCTGCTCCGTGTCCGATAACTGCGTAAATTTTTTCAGCGAAAATATTTTTAGTTGCAGTATAAACATGCTCAAGCATCGAGTCTCCGAGTAAAGTTTGCAAAACCTTGGGGCGAGGGGAGTGCATCCTTGTTCCCTTTCCGGCGGCTAAAATTAAGGCAAAAGTATCGGATATTGTGTTTTGACATGGAGATTTTTGGGTATCGGAACAAGGCATATAACTATCCTTAAATATATTGATGTTTTTTTATGATTACTTTAAAAGAAGTTTAATTGAGATTAGCATAGCAAAATTTATTTTGATATACCAGATTAATATTTGAGTGAAAAAAATATTACTTAGCTTAAGTTGAATAAGATATGATAATTTTGTGTTTTCGAAATAACCGTGTTCAGATTTGATGTAAAGTTTTTATTAAAAAAATATTTTTATTATATTTTTTTAAAAAAGTGCTTGACCTTTATGTTTATAAGATATAAATAAACTTTCTGTTAAGCAATAAAGTCAGCTAAAGCTTTTGGCTTGGGTGATTTTTGATTAAGAAATTAATCGGCTTGATAGTGTTAGTATGCTTTAGAGTGTGCTAATCCCTCGTCCTCCTACGGTAGGAGGAGAGCAGGTTGAACCTGTTCTAGTGCGTTCGACTGTATAAAAGCCAGTTGAATTGACATTTGCAGGCGTTGTTGCCTTCTATGTCTAGCCGTTTCAGTTGTTATGACTGTAAGGTTCGTGATAAGAACTAAGGTTCTGTTTACGTTTGGCAATAACCTCCTGTACCCACCTATTAATTAACTCTGTGTGTTGATTAAATAAGGCTGGTGACATACAAGCATTCTTTAATTTATTTCTTAAGCTGTCATTAGCCTGAAGTTTAGGCTTGGTGGTGGGTTATGTTAATAAACTTAGAGGGTGCTTCGTAAAAGAAGTAACCCTTTTTTTGTTGGTTTTGTCAGTTTGTAAACTGCGTATGAGATGCTTTGACGCGTTTAGCGTTGGGGTTTAGTGCCCCTCTTTCGATTGTCGAATTGGGGTTATGTTTTCCAGATTCCGGAGTAAACTGAAATGACAGCAGTAAGCAGTGATCGTATTAGGATAAAGCTTAAAGCCTACGATTACCGCATCCTAGATAAGGCTGTGGCAGAAATCGTTGATACGGCAAAGAATACAGGTGCAGGCATCGCAGGTCCCATTCCTTTGCCAACAAATATCCACAAATTTACGGTAAACCGCAGCGTTCACGTTGATAAAAAATCTCGTGAACAATTCGAGATGCGAATCCACAAACGTCTCATGGATATCCTTGAGCCAACTCAACAAACCGTAGACGCCCTCGGCAAGCTCTCGCTGCCGGCCGGTGTGGACGTTGAAATTAAACTTTAGCGAGGGCAGTGTAATGGCGAAAAAACTTGGAATTTTAGGGCGTAAGCTTGGCATGACCCGTGTCTTTGCCAGTGATGGCTCTGTAGTACCTGTTACAGTTATAGAGGCTAGCCCTAACTATATTGTTAAAGTAAAAGATGAAGCCAAAGATGGCTATCATGCTCTTCAACTTGGTTTTGAAACAGCTAAAGAAAAGCATGTTACAAAGCCAATGAAAGGCTACTTTGCTAAAGCAGGTTGCGGTTTATTCCGCAAACTACAAGAAGTACGTTTATCTACCCCTTCTGAATATCAGGCAGGACAAGAACTTAATGTTTCTATCTTTGCTCCCGGTGAGAAGGTAAAAATTAGTGGTAAAAGCATTGGTAAGGGCTTTCAAGGCGTTATGAGACGTTGGAACTTTGCTGGAGCTTGTTCCTCTCATGGTGCTGAAAAAGTTCATAGAAATGCTGGTGGCATTGGTGCCAATACTGAGCCTGGAAAGGTTTGGAAAGGCAAAAAAATGGCCGGTCACTGGGGTGATGAACAGGTAACTGTACAGAATCTCGTCGTCGTTGATGTACGTGCAGAGGAAAACCTTATCTTAGTTAAGGGTGCTGTTCCTGGTCCTAAAAATGGTCTTATTCTAGTGCGTAAGCAATAAAGCGAGAGGTTTATACAATGGCTGTGGTCAAAATTTATGATCAGCACAATAAAGAAGCAGGTGAAGTAACTCTTTCATCTGATGTATTTGAAGTTTCGCCTCGCCCTGAGATACTTCACTTAGTTGTGAGAGCTCAAAGGGCCGCTAAAAGAGCCGGTACTCATGCTACCTTAACCCGTACTTTAATGGCGGGCGGTGGTGCCAAACCTTGGAGACAAAAAGGTACAGGCAGGGCTCGTGCGGGAAGTAGAAATTCCCCGATTTGGCGTGGAGGTGCGGTGCTTTTTGGTCCTCAACCAAGAAGTTATGAATTTAAAGTAAATAAAAAAGTTAAAAGCCTTGCTCTTAAAATGGCTTTGTCTTCACGTTACCTTAATGGAAAATTAATGGTAGTTAAAGACATTGAGTTGCCGGAAGTTAAGACTAAGCTTTTTACTCAGGTAGCTAAGGTTCTTGAGCTTGAAAAAACTCTTATTGTTGCTCCTTTAAAAAGTAATAATCTGATTCTTTCTGCTCGAAATGTTCCGGGTGTTACCGTAATCACTCCTGAAGACCTCAACGTTTATGATGTCTTGCGTCACAAAAAGCTCGTGCTTTTAGCACCAGCTCTTGAGACGGTTGAAGCCAGGTTTAAGTAATAGTGAGGCTGTAAATGCACTTTACACAAGTCATAATGCGCCCTGTGGTGTCTGAAAAGTCTACTGCCATGAAAGATGAAAATGGTAAGGTAACTTTTATCGTGAACCCTAAGGCAAACAAAATTGAGATTGCCAAAGCTGTTGAAGCTTTGTTTTCTGTTAAAGTAGAAGACGTTAACGTCGTTAGGATGCGTCCTATCGCTCGTCGTCGTCAGGGCAGAGTAGTCGGCAAAACCGTCGGTTATAAAAAAGCCTATGTTACTTTAGCAAGTGGCGATAAAATTGAATTTTTTGAGGGAGTATAATCTATGTCTGTCCGCATTTTAAAACCCACCTCCCCTGGGCGCCGTGGCATGACCGCTTATACCTTTGACGAAATTACTCGCTCAACACCTGAGAAGTCATTAGTTAAAGGAATAACCGAAAGTTCAGGACGTAACAGCTACGGCAGAATAACAAGCCGTAGACGTGGCGGAGGGCATAAACGCCTTTATCGTATAATTGATTTCAAACGAGACAAAATGGGTATTCCTGCTAAGGTTGCTCATATTGAATATGACCCTAACCGTACGGCTCGTATTGCTTTATTGCATTACGCCGATGGTGAAAAACGTTATATTTTGTCTCCGGTTGATTTAAAAGTCGGCGATCAGGTTATTTCCGGTGTCGACGCAGATATTAAAGCCGGCAATGCGTTACCTATGGTACGTATTCCTGTTGGTACCATTTTGCACAACATTGAACTTAGCCCGGGTCGTGGCGGTCAATTTTGTCGTGCAGCCGGTACTTATGCACAACTTGTAGCCAAAGAAGGTAAATATGCTCTTTTGCGTATGCCTTCCGGGGAAGTGCGCAAAGTACTTTCCGCAGGTATTGCAACAATAGGTCAGGTTGGTAATATCCATCACGAAAATATGAATCTTGGTAAAGCCGGCCGTAATCGCTGGCTTGGTCAAAGACCTAAAGTTCGCGGTGTTGCGATGAACCCTGTTGATCACCCATTAGGTGGTGGTGAAGGTAGAAGCTCTGGTGGTAGACACCCGGTTACACCTTGGGGTAAACCAACTCGTGGCTACAAAACTCGTGATAGAAACAAAGCCTCAACTAAGCTTATTGTTAAGCGCCGCAGCAAGTAGTAGGAGTTCCACATGCCAAGATCACTTAAAAAAGGTCCCTTTGTGGACGTTTCTCTCCAGAAAAAAGTGGATACAGCGAATGAAAATAAAGACCGTAGAGTTATTAAAACTTGGTCTCGCCGTTCCACTATCCTTCCAGAAATGGTTGGAATTACCTTTGCGGTTCATAACGGTAAAAAGTTCGTGCCTGTTTTTGTAACAGAAAACATGGTCGGACATAAACTTGGTGAGTTTTCTTTAACTCGTACCTTTCATAGCCATTCTGGCGACAAAAAAGCCAAAGGCAAGAAATAGTGGGTGAACAAATGCAAGCTAAAGCAATTGCAAAAAACGTACGTATTACTGCACGCAAAGCACGCTTGGTCGCCCGCAACGTTAAGGGTATGCCGGTTGAAAATGCTTTAAATGTGTTGAAGTTTACGCCAAAAAAAGCAGCAAATATCATTTATCAGGTTATGCGTTCTGCTCTTGCTAACGCAGAAGATCAATTAGCCGGTGTTGATATTGATGCTATGATGGTTAAAGATGTCATTGTTAACGAGGGTCCAACCTGGAAGCGCTTTATGCCACGTTCTCAAGGACGTGCGAATAATATCATGAAACGCACCAGTCACATTACTGTGATACTCTCAGAATAGTAGGAAGAGCCACATGGGTCAGAAAGTACATCCCTTCGGATTCCGGCTTGGGTATAATAAAAACTGGCAGTCTCGCTGGTTTAGCACAAAAGAATACCCTGCCTTCGTCTTTGAGGATCACAAAATCCGCAAATATGTTAAAAAACTTCTCTTTAGTGCCGGTCTTGCCAATATAGAAATTGAGCGTGCCGGTGGAAAAGTTCGTCTTATTCTTTCAACCGCCCGTCCCGGTATTGTTATCGGACGCAAGGGTGCTGAAATTGAAAAATTAAGAAGCGATCTTAAAAGAAAGTTTGGTTGTGACTTCAATATTGAAGTTAATGAAATTCGCCGCCCTGAAATCGATGCACAGCTTGTTGCCGAGAATATCGCTCAGCAACTAGAACGTCGCGTTGCTTTTAGAAGAGCCATGAAACGTACTGTTTCCATGAGTCGTAAATTTGGAGCAGAAGGTATCAAAATCAACTGTTCCGGTCGTTTGGCTGGTGCTGAAATCGCACGTACCGAATGGTATCGTGATGGTCGAGTGCCTCTGCAAACTTTACGTGCAGATATCGATTATGGTTTTGCTGAAGCCAACACAACTTACGGCATAATTGGCGTAAAAGTGTGGATTTTCAAAGGCGAGCTTTTAGATAAAGAGGTTGAACAATAATGTTGAGCCCATCTAGAACAAAATTCCGTAAGCGTCAAAAAGGACGCTTGAAAGGACCTGCTGTTAAAGGTTCCAATATCGCTTTTGGTGATATTGGCTTGAAAGCTATGGAACACGGTAAGCTGACTTCTCAACAGATCGAAGCTGCTCGTATTGCCATGATGCGTCATATTAAGCGTGGTGGTAAAGTTTGGATTCGTATATTTCCGGATCAATCTTATACTTCTAAACCGCTTGAAGTGCGTATGGGTTCAGGTAAAGGTTCACCGGCTGGTTGGTATGCACCAGTTAAGCCGGGTCGTATTTTATACGAAATCAAGGGCGTTAGCTTAGATTTAGCGAAACGTGCTTTAACTTTAGCCGCTCACAAGCTCCCTGTAAGAACCAATATTGTGGTTAAGGAGGGTGCATTCTAATGGCAGATAAAAGAAAAAATAATCTCTTAAAGCTTAACGACTTAAGTGTTGCTGAGCTTAAAGCGAAGCTAGAAGAAGCCCGTAGAGCAAACTTTGATGGTAGATTGCAAAAAGCAACAGGTCAGTTGACCAAAACCTCAGAGCTTCCTCGCACGAGAGCTGAAATAGCTAGAATATTGACTATATTGAAGAGGAAGGGAGCCTAATATGCAAGGTACACTTCAGAACCTGAAGGGGAGAACCCAAACCGGCACTGTGGTGAGCGACAAAAACGACAAGACTATTGTTGTTAGAGTTGAAACCTTGGTGAAACACCCCCTTCTAAAAAAATATGTTCGTCGTCATAAAAAGTTTACCGCTCATGACCCTGAGAATCAGTGTCATGTTGGTGACGTTGTGACTATTGTTGAGTTTCGTCCGCTTAGCCGTAATAAGCGTTGGCATCTTGTATCTATACTGGAAAAAGCCGTTTAGGCAGGGGTAAACCATGATTCAGGTTGAAAGTACACTTGAAGTAGCGGACAACAGCGGAGCCAAAAAAGTTGCTTGTATTAAAGTACTTGGTGGTTCAAAACGTCGTTACGCTTCCGTGGGTGATATTATTGTGGTTTCTGTTAAAGATGCCATGCCCCACAGTAAGGTAAAAAAAGGCGAAGTAATGTCTGCTGTGATAGTTCGCACTAAAAAAGAAGTGCGTCGTGCTGATGGTTCTTATATTAAGTTTGATACTAACGCCGCTGTGCTTTTAAGCAAACAGGGCGAGCCTGTCGGAACTCGTATTTTTGGACCAGTAGCTAGAGAACTCAGAGCGAAGAACTTCATGAAAATAGTTTCACTCGCCCCCGAAGTTCTTTAAGAAAAAAAAATTCTAAAGAATTTCTCAGGCGTGTAAGGAGTTCATCTTAATGAAAATGTTCAGAATAAGAAAAGACGATAAAGTTATTATCGTTGCCGGAAAAGATAAAGGTAAAGTAGGTAAGGTTCTTAAAGTCCTTCGTAAGAAAGACAGAGTCCTTGTTGAAAAGGTAAATATGGTTAAACGCCATACAAAACCTAACCCTTATCAACAACAACCCGGTGGAATTGTCGAAAAGGAAATGCCAATTCACATTTCTAATGTGATGTTTATGTGTAGCGCGTGTGCTAAGCCTTCTAGGGTTGGTTACCGCTATTCTGACGATGGTAAAAAAATTCGCTTCTGCAAGAAGTGTAACGAAAATATTGCTTAAGGTGATAGACGATGACGCGTCTTGAAAAGATATACAGTGAAAAAGTGGTTCCGGCTCTGCAAAAAGAATTTAACTATAAATCTACAATGCAGGTTCCCGGGCTGGAAAAGGTTTCATTAAACATCGGGCTTGGCGTTGCCTCGCAAAACAACAAGCTAATGGAAGAAGCCGTCGCGGAACTTTCCGCTATCGCTGGTCAGAAGGCCGTTGTTACCCGAGCTAAAAAATCAATAGCTGCTTTCAAGCTCCGTGAAGGAATGCCTATTGGCTGCCGAGTAACTCTACGTGGTGAACGTATGTGGGACTTCCTTGACAAGCTTGTTAACTTCGCATTGCCACGCGTTCGCGATTTTCGCGGAGTTCCTGATCGTGGTTTTGATGGCAGAGGTAATTTTACTCTAGGTATTAAAGAGCATTCGATCTTTCCAGAGTTAGAAGCTGACAGAGTTGATAACCCAAAAGGTATGAATATCACTATTGTCACAACTGCAGAAAGCGACCGTGAGAGCAAGTTATTACTTGAATATCTCGGCATGCCCTTTAGGAAATAAGGAGAATAGACCTTGTCACGCACAGCTCTTGAAGTAAAGGCACAACGTAAACCAAAGTTTTCTTCTCGTGCCTATAACCGTTGTCCTATTTGTGGGCGTCCTCGCGGATTTCTTCGTAAGTTTGGAATTTGTCGTATTTGCTTCCGTAATATGGCATTACGCGGAGAATTACCGGGCGTTCGCAAGTCTAGCTGGTAGTATTTTATATTAAATTAAATATAAAATAAGTAGCGTTTGCTACTCTCAAAAAGTTATTAAATATTTTTTATAATTAATATTTTTTGTTAGTTGTTAAAATAATTGGGTTTATTTAATTATTTCAATTGATAAACCCTTAATTAAACTTTTGAGCTATTTACAAAGCTTGTATTTTTTTGTAAATAACTTTCTGCACGAATTTTTTGTGCAGAAAGTTATATAATTTATGTTAATTTGGAGAGCAAGGAATGATTACAGATCCTATTGCGGATATGTTAACTCGAATCCGCAACGCACATTTGGCCCTTCATAAGGAAGTTCTTGTGCCGCGCTCTAATCTTAAAGTCGCTATCGCTGATATATTAAAAGAAGAAGGATATATCAATAGCGTTACTTTAGATGAGCAGCACATTAAAATTTCTTTAAAGTATGTCAAAAACACCGCTGCTTTAGCCGGTCTTAAGCGTATAAGCAAACCCGGTCGCCGTGTTTATGTTAATGCCCATCAAATTCCAAAAGTTCAAAACGGACTCGGAATTTGCATAGTTTCAACCTCTCGCGGTTTGCTTGAGGGTAGTAAAGCCCACGCACAGAAAGTAGGCGGCGAACTACTTTGCGAAGTTTGGTAGGGGGAAATTATGTCAAGAATAGGTAAACTCCCTATTTCAATTCCAAGTGGCGTTGAAGTAAAATTTGGTGATGTTATTGAAGTTAAAGGTCCTAAGGGAAGTCTTTCGACTCCTTTAGAAGCGACATTAAGTTACGAAATTGTCGAT
This sequence comes from Desulfovibrio litoralis DSM 11393, assembly GCF_900143255.1. Lineage (NCBI taxonomy): Bacteria > Pseudomonadati > Thermodesulfobacteriota > Desulfovibrionia > Desulfovibrionales > Desulfovibrionaceae > Desulfovibrio > Desulfovibrio litoralis. The sequence continues at coordinate 368,462 of NZ_FRDI01000003.1, read as the reverse complement.
AACCAAGTTGTTGTAACTCGTAAAGATGACTCTCGCTACGCTCGTGCCCAACACGGTCTGCGTCGCACTCTTCTTTCTAACTGCATTATTGGTGTAACAAACGGTTTTTCCAAAACTTTAGACGTTTTGGGCGTTGGTTACAAGGTTGCGGTAAAAGGCAATACTGTTGAACTTGCTATTGGTTTTTCTCACCCTGTTTTGATTGATTTACCTGCCGGTATTCAAGCAAAAGCAGAAGGTCAAAAACTTACTATCAGCGGAATCAGCAAAGAGTTAGTCGGCGAAGTCGCAGATCGTATTCGTCGCTTACGCAAGCCTGAACCTTATAAAGGTAAGGGTATTAAATATGAGACCGAAATTATCCGTCGTAAGGCCGGTAAATCGGGCGGTAAGAAGTAGGCGGAAAATATTATGTTGAGAAAAGAAGATGCTAGAATTCGCCGTAAGGTGAGAATTCGTAAAAAAATTTCTGGTACTTATGAGCGCCCACGTTTAGTCGTATTTCGCTCTAACCTGCATATTTATGCCCAGATTATTGATGATACTAGTGGTACAACTTTGGTCTCTGCTTCCACTCTTTCTTTACAAAAAAATAAAGAAAAAGCCGGTTGTAATAAAGAAGGTGCTATGCTCGTAGGTAAAGAGATTGCTCGTCTTGCCAAAGAAAAAAGCATTGCACAGGTAGTGTTTGACCGTAACGGCTATATTTATCATGGTCGCATCAAGGCTGTTGCCGATGGTGCCCGTGAAGCCGGACTTGAATTCTAGGCAGGGAAAATAATGGAACAAAATGAATTAGGCATACACGAAAAAATAGTGGCTCTTAACCGAGTTGCTAAAGTTGTAAAAGGCGGACGTCGCTTTAGTTTTAGTGCCCTTGTTGTTGTTGGCGACGGAAAAGGTCAAGTCGGTTACGGCTTAGGTAAAGCTCAGGAAGTTCCCGAAGCTTTGCGTAAGGCTACCGAACGTGCCAAAAAAAATATGGTAAGTATTGCTTTGGTTGACGGAACTTTACCTTATGAAGTGCTTGGTGCTTACGGAGCAGGAAGAGTTATGCTCAAACCTGCCTCTAAAGGAACGGGAATTATCGCCGGTGGTGCGGTGCGTGCTGTTATGGAAGCCGTTGGCATTCATGATGTGCTTGCAAAAGCTATCGGTACAAATAACCCCCATAACGTTCTTAGAGCGACTGTTGCCGGTTTAGCTTCTTTGCGCAGTGCGGAAGAAGTAAGCGAAATTCGTGGCATTAAACTTGAAGCTCCTCGTAAGTAGGGATAATTTAAGGATAAAACCATGATAAAAGTAAAATTGATTCACAGTCGTATAGGCTGTAACCCGGCTCAACGTAAAGTTTTAGATGCTTTAGGGTTACGTCATACATATATGGAAAAGACTTTTAAAGATAATCCTGCCGTACGCGGAATGCTCAATAAAGTTAAACATTTGGTTGAGGTAATAAACTAATGGAATTACATGAACTTTATCCATTTGCTGAAGAACGCAAGACCAGAAAACGCGTAGGACGCGGTTCAGGTTCCGGTCTTGGTTGTACAGCCGGTAAGGGTAATAAAGGACAAAATGCTCGTTCTGGTGGTGGGGTAAGACCCGGCTTTGAAGGCGGTCAAATGCCTATTCAACGCAGACTTCCAAAACATGGTTTTAGCAACTATTTGTTTAAAGCCGAGTATTCTATTATTAACTTAGATCGTTTATCTGCAGCCTTTGAAGGTGTTAGCGAAATTAGTCTTCAAGATATTTATGACCGTGGGCTTGCTAAAAAAGGTAGCTCCGTAAAAATTCTTGGAAGCGGTGAAATTGCTAAAGCCGTTAAAGTTGAAGCACACAGCTTTAGTGCTTCAGCCAAAGCTAAAATCGAACAAGCCGGCGGCAGTATAAAATCTATTGAAGTCGTTAAAGCTTCTTAACTTTTGTGAAAGTTTGAGGATTGGTGAAGCGTGTCTAACCCAGGAACAGATAAGTTCGGTAAACAACAATCAGAACTGCTAAGTAAAATTCTTTGGACTTTAGGGCTACTGGCTGTATATCGTATTGGTATTCATGTCCCTGTTCCCGGTGTCAATATCGAAGCACTAAAATTAGTCTTCGAAGAGGCAGCCAGAAGTACAAGCAACTTAGTCGGTATGATTGATATGTTTTCCGGCGGTGCTTTGTCTCAACTGCCTATTTTTGCCTTGGGTGTTATGCCTTATATTTCTGCATCTATCATAATGCAGTTGCTTCAGGTTATCTTTCCTGATTTAAAACGCATGGCAAAAGAAGAAGGTGCGGCAGGGCGGAAAAAGATTACTCAATATACTAGATACGGTACAGTTTTTATAACTGCTTTACAGGGTCTTGGTTTGGCTATTACTCTCGAAGGAATGCAAACAGGAACGGCTGTTCCGGTTATTATGGATCCGGGTTGGAGTTTTAGACTTATTACGGTTATTACCTTGATTGCCGGAACAAGCTTTCTTATGTGGCTTGGGGAACAAATTACCGAAAAAGGAATAGGAAACGGAATCTCTCTTATTATCTTTTCCGGAATTGTTGCCGGTATTCCAAGAGCGATAACAAACTCTGTTTCTCAGTTTTCCGCCGGGGATATGTCGATTCTTATCCCTGTTGTTGTCTTGATAATTATGGCTGTTGTATTGATTTTTATTGTTTTTGTAGAAAGAGGGCAACGCCGTATCCCTATCCATTATGCCAAAAGGCAAATTGGAAGAAAGATTGTTGGCGGACAAAGCACTCATTTACCTTTAAGAATTAATACAGCCGGAGTTATTCCCCCTATTTTTGCTTCAAGTTTGTTGATATTTCCTGCGACTATTGCAAGTATTTCTTCAAACGAATGGGTAAAAAACATTGGTGCGTATATAGCTCCCGATACCTTAATTTATAATATAGCTTTTATTGTTCTTGTCGTATTATTTTGTTTCTTTTATACAGCGATTATTTTTGACCCAAAAGATATAGCCGAAAATTTAAAGAAACAAGGTGGCTTTGTTCCCGGTATAAGACCCGGGGTGAATACGGCAGAATATATTAACCGTGTACTTTTACGCATTACTCCTTGGGGTGCCGCCTATATTTGTTTGGTGTGTCTACTTCCTTTGATTTTGCGTATATATTTTAACTTACCTTTTCAATACGGTGGAACAAGCCTATTGATTTTAGTAGGTGTTGCGATGGATTTTATGAGTCAGGTTCAATCTCATATGATCTCAACCCAATATGAAAGTTTATTGGGTAAAACAAAGCTTAAACCTCGCTATTAATTTTAGGTTGTTAAATGAAAAAGTATCGTGGTATATTTCTGAAAAACGAAAAAGAAATCGCAATAATGCATGAGGCGAACAAGATAGTTTCAAATATTTTAGATATTTTTGAAAAAGAAGTTCGCCCCGGCGTTGAAACGATGCTTTTTGAAGAAATAGCCCAAGATGAATGTCTTAGTAATGGCGTTAAGCCGGCATTTCAAGGCTATTGCGGTTACCCTTACGCGATATGTTGTTCGGTTAATGAACAAGTAGTTCACGGGTTTCCGTCAAATCGCACTCTTTTGGAAGGCGATATAGTTAGCTTTGATATGGGTGTTGTTTTAAACGGTTTTTTTGCTGATTCAGCACGAACTTTTACCGTCGGGGAAGTTAAACCTGAGGTAGAAAAGTTGGTTGCTGTTACCAAAGAAGCTCTTTGGAAAGGTATAAAAAAAGCCGTTGTAGGCAACTCATTGTCAGATATTAGTCAGGCTGTTCAAGAACATTCCGAGCAAAACGGATATGCGGTGATACGCCGTTTTGTCGGTCATGGCATTGGCGTCGCCTTACATGAAAAACCCGAGATACCTAACTTTGTATCAAGGGGAATGGTTGATGTTCCATTGCAAAGTGGAATGGTTTTAGCTATTGAACCCATGTTAGCCATGGGTACCCATGAAGTCGAGATCCTCTCCGATAAATGGACAGCTGTTACAAAAGACGGAAAATATTCCGCCCATTTTGAACACAGCGTTGCAGTTACACCGAATGGTCCTTTGGTTTTAAGCCACTGGGCAAAAAATCAGTTATAAATGTATTATCTAATTTTGTTGACGAATAGTTGAGATAGTGCTATTACTCAACGTTGTTACAAAAGTCTTTATTTTTTTTTGTAAAGACACGATAATTATGGAGTGATCATGAAAGTCAGACCTTCAGTTAAAAAAATGTGCCCCAAATGCAAAATTCTTCGCAGAAAGGGCATTTTGAGGGTGATTTGCGAAAACCCCAGACACAAACAACGTCAGGGATAAGCGAAGCAGGAGTTTTACGTGGCAAGAATTGCAGGAATTGATCTGCCCAAGGGCAAACGTGCCGATATTGCTCTTACTTATATTTATGGGATTGGTCGTGCTAGCGCCTTGCGTATCCTTGATGCGGCAAAAGTAGCTTGGACTCGTGGCATCGACGATCTCAGTGCAGATGAAATTAACGAAATCCGTAAGGAAATCGAACAAAGTTGTAAGGTTGAGGGCGATTTACGTCGCGAAGTTTCATCAAACATAAAAAGATTGATGGAAATAGGTTGTTATCGTGGACTTCGCCACCGCAAGGGTTTACCTTGTCGTGGTCAAAGAACTAAGACAAATTCTCGTACTCGTAAAGGACCACGTCGTGGTACTGCCTCTAATAAAAAGAAGTAGAGCTGAGAATTTTTTCTTATCCTAAGATAAATTATTAGAGAAAACCTAAAACTGGATAATCCAGTTATTCAGCTTTAAGAGAGTAAGTACATGTCAGCAGCAAGACCCAAAAGAGCGGTCAAGAAAAAAGAAAAGAAAAATGTTCCGGTTGGCGTAGCCCATATCCAGGCAACATTCAATAACACAATAATTACTTTTACAGATACTCGTGGGAATACCGTGAGCTGGTCAAGTTCGGGTCAAAGCGGTTTTAAAGGTTCTCGCAAGAGTACGCCTTTTGCTGCTCAAGTCGCAGCAGAACAAGCCGCACGCAAAGCCCAAGAAAACGGTATGCGTACCGTTGGTATATTTGTTAAAGGTCCGGGATCCGGACGTGAAGCAGCGATGCGTGCAATTAACAGTGCAGGCTTTAAAATTGCTTTTATTCGGGATATTACCCCCATTCCTCACAACGGTTGTCGCCCGCCTAAGCGACGCCGCGTCTAGTTAAGGGAGGATCTGATTTTGGCTAAGTATAATGATTCTAAATGCCGCTTGTGCAGACGCGAAGGAGCTAAGCTCTTTTTAAAAGGTGATCGTTGTTACACTGATAAGTGTGCTTACGACCGTCGCCCTTATGCCCCCGGTCACGCCGGTCGCGCTCGCAAAAAGCTTTCTGATTATGCCTTACAATTGCGTGAAAAACAAAAAGTGCGTCGTGTTTACGGCGTTCTGGAACGTCAATTTAGCAATTATTTTGTTAAGGCAGATATGGCAAAGGGTGTTACTGGTACTAACCTGCTTTCCTTCTTGGAACGCAGACTTGATAACGTAATATATCGTATTGGTTTTGCTAACTCTCGCTCTCAAGCGCGCCAGCTAGTAAGACACGGTATCTTTACTTTAAACGGTCGTAAGGTTAATATCCCATCACTATTGGTAAAAATTGGCGATCAGCTTTCTATTCCTGAGAAAAATCGCAAAATTCCTGTAGTGGCGGAAGCACAAGAAGTAATTGCTCGTCGTGGTTGTCCTGCTTGGCTCGAGGTTGAAGCCTCAGCGTTTAAAGCGACAGTAAAAGCTTTACCACAAAGAGATGATATTCAGTTCCCAATCAACGAAAGCCTGATAGTGGAGCTTTACTCCAAGTAAGCGGGGTTGATATGCTCATAAAACAAGGTGACAGATTGATTAATAAGCGAAACTGGTCTGAGCTTGAAAAGCCGGAACAGATTATTCGCACCAGTGATCCTTCTGATGTCCTATATGGCAAATTTATTTGTGAGCCTTTTGAAAGAGGCTATGGAATAACAATAGGTAACTCTTTGCGTCGAGTCCTTCTCTCTTCTTTACAGGGTGCAGCTTTTGTATCAGTAAAGGTTAGCGGAGTTCAGCATGAGTTTTCTACTATTCCGGGTGTACTTGAAGATGTTACGGACATCGTTCTAAACTTAAAACAAGTACGTCTTTTTATGGATACGGAAGAACCTCAGCGTATTGAGCTTAAAGTTAAGGGTAAGGGTGTTGTTACTGCGGGTAATATCGAAGTAAATCAACACCTTGAAATCTTAAACCCTGAGCAACATATACTTACTGCAACAGATGATGTAGACCTTTTATTTGAACTTGAAGTGCGTATGGGTAAGGGCTTTGTTACTGCCGATATGCATGAAGGTCTTTCTGATGAAATTGGTCTTATAGCCTTAGATGCAAGCTTTTCGCCTGTGCGTAAGGTTTCTTATGCCGTAGAACAAGCACGTGTTGGACAAATGACCAACTATGACAAGCTTGTTTTAGAGGTTTGGACTGATGGTTCTGTTTCCCCTGATGATGCTATTGCATACAGTGCAAAGATATTAAAAGATCAAATGTCTGTGTTTATCAATTTTGATGAACGTGGAATTATCGAAAGTAGCTCAGGTACAACAGGACGCAGTGAATTAAATGAAAATCTGTTTAAGCATATTGATGATCTCGAACTTTCCGTTCGGGCTACTAACTGCTTAAAAGGTGCTAATATCTCTACTTTAGGAGATTTAGTCCAAAAAACAGAAAATGATATGCTTAAATTTAAGAACTTTGGTCGTAAAACTTTAGATGAAATTCGTAAAGTTCTCGCTGACTTAAGTCTTGATTTTGGCACAAAAATAGATAATTTCGATAAGAAATATCAAGAATGGAAGAGGAATCAGCAAAATGAGGCACAGTAACACCGGCAGAAAGCTAAGCCGAAGCGGTAATCATCGTAAAGCGTTGTTTCGCAATATGACTAAAGCCCTGTTAACTTATGGCAAAATTCGTACTACCGAAGCAAAAGCTAAGGAATTGCGTAGTGTGGTGGAACCTCTTATTACACTCGCTTTGCGTGATGACTTACACTCTAGACGTTTGGCTTATGATTTTTTAGGTAATCACCAGATGGTTCAAACTCTGTTTGCAGAAGTTGCACCGCCTTTTAAAGGTGTTAATGGTGGTTATACTCGTATTACTAAGTTGGCTCTTCCCCGTAAGGGCGATTCTGCCCCAATGGCAGTTTTAGAACTAACTAAAGAATCAGTAAAAACAGAAGCTTAATTACTACTGTAAAAAAACAATAAAAAGGGTATATCTTAATTATAAGATATACCCTTTTTATTTAACTATATAAAAATTTAAGATTATTATTAAAAAATTGCAAAAATATAAAAAATAGTATTTAATCCTTTTTGTTTTTATGAATAAAATTTTAGAGTACGGTTAAATATGAAAGAAGTTGAAATTTTTACTGATGGGTCTTGTTTGGGAAACCCGGGCGCCGGGGCTTATGCGGCGATTTTACGCTATAACGGCACAGAAAAAAATATTGTGGGCGGTTTTTCTTTAACCACAAATAATAGAATGGAAGTAATGGCGGCGATATCTGCTCTTGAATTGTTAAAAGAACCTTGCAAGGCAACGATTTATACAGACTCTCGTTACTTGTGTGATGCGATTGAAAAAAAATGGTTGAAAGGTTGGCAAAAAAACGGTTGGAAAACAGCCGCCAAAAAAGCCGTTAAAAACCAAGATTTATGGGAACGTTTGGCGATTTTATTAGAAAAACACCAAATACGTTTTGTGTGGGTCGAAGGACACGCCGGACATATAGAAAATGAAAAATGCGATGAACTCGCCAGAACAGAGGCGGCGAAAAAATCTCTTCCGCCTGATTTAGGTTTTGAACCGAATAAATAAATTTTGCCTGAAAATAAATGAAATATTTTAAATAATAAAATTAGTATGATGTATAAAAACACAGAATCCTTGCAAGTTGTCAAAGCTTCTCGAATATTTCCTTTTCGCAAAGAAAAAATCGCCAGAGGAAGAGAAAAGCTATTTGCTCCGACAGAAGTTTTGGATAATGCTGTTATTGTGGCTAAAGACGGTTGTATTCTTGAAGTAGAAACTTGGTCTGATTTTAAACGTCGTGCAAATATTAAACCCTATCAGCTTAAAGACTTAGGTGATGTCAGTTTGGCACCATCTTTTACAAATGCCCATTGCCACCTTGAATTATCACATTTACGGGCTGAATATAATTTAGGCTTAGTTCAAGGACAAGGCTTTGTTCCTTGGGTAAAAAGCTTGTTGATTGCTGTTGATCAAGGGAAAGGCTTGGCTCAAGAAAGTTATAAGCAAGCTATCTCTCAAGCAATCGACGACTTATTGATAAGTTATACTCAGGCTGTTGGAGATATAAATAGTGGAAATTGTTTACAATTAAGCAAACAATTAAGTTTTGTGGGAATTAACGCCCACTTTTTTTTAGAAAGTTTTGGATATGGGGCTGAGTCTATTCCCTCTTTTTGGCACGATTTACCCAAAACGTGGACGCAGGCAAGAACGGAAAGGGACGTTAAAGAGTCTTTGTTTCAGGCAAGTGTTTCCGGGCATTCTTTATATAGTTGTTCTATTGAAAATTTGCAAAAGGCAAAGGCTTTGTGCAATGTTCAAAACAGTATTTTTTCCATGCACTTAGCCGAACATAATGATGAACTTGAATTTTTGCAGACAGGCAAGGGGGCTTTAAGCGAACTTTTATCCGTGCGTGTTTTACCAAAAAACTTTACGCCTCCTCGTTTATCTCCTATACTTTTGGCTGATAAGCTTAGTTTGCTTGATGACAAAAGCTTGGCTGTGCATTGCGTGCATTGTACGCCGAGTGAAATTGCTTTAATGGGTGAGAGGCAGGTTTTTGTTGCTTTATGTCCAAGGAGCAATGAATTTATCGGGGTTGGTGAGGTTGATTTACTCGCTTTGATAAACTCCGGTGTTGCTCTTTGTCTTGGAACGGACAGCATTGCCTCAAATAATGATTTGAATATGTTGAATGAAATTAACGCCTTAAAAAAATTAGCTCAAAAACAAAAGATTGAGTTACCTTTAAGAACAATAATACGCATTGCGGCTTTAAACTCGGCTTATGCCTTGGGTTTTATAAAAAATAAAAAGTTTGGGCTTGGTAGACTAGAGAAAGCTTATAAATTTTGTTATAGTATTTTTGAGAATGAAAATTAAATATATTTTTTTAATATTTTAAACCAGTTATGGTGTTTTTATATGCAGACACAAAGTTACGTTTGGAAACATAAAGATTTAATCGACGTTACTGCTTTAAAAGAAGCTGATGTAATGTATCTCTTGGATAATGCAGAACAATTTTATGAGCTTAATACTCGCCCGATCAAAAAAGTGCCTACTTTACGTGGTAAAAGCGTAATTATGTTTTTTGTCGAACCGAGTACGCGTACAAAAACTTCTTTTGATGTAGCAGGGAAACGCCTTTCAGCCGATACTTTTTCTTTGGCAAAAAGCGGAAGCAGTATCAGTAAGGGAGAAAGCCTTAAGGATACTGCGTTAACCTTGGAAGCTATGACGCCAGATGCGATTGTTATTCGCCATTCTGCCAGCGGAGCGGCACAATTTTTAGCAGAACGACTTGATTGTTCAGTAATTAACGCCGGAGACGGTTGGCACGCTCACCCGACCCAGGCCCTGCTCGATTGTTTCTGTTTGCGTCGTTATTTTAAAAGTGATTTTACCGATAAAAAAGTTTTAATTTTGGGCGATATTGCTCACAGTAGGGTTGCCCGTTCCAATATACATCTTTTAACAATGCTTGGAGTTAAAATTAAGGTTTGTGCTCCAAGCACTTTACTGCCAAGAGGGATAGAAGAGTGGGGCGTTGAAGTATTTACTGACTTAGATAAGGCTTCTAAAGATGTTGATGCGATTATGTGCCTGCGTCTTCAGTTAGAACGTCAACAGGCGGGTCTTTTACCTGATTTGAATGAATATTCCAAGCGTTATTGCCTAACTCAAAAACATCTTGAAAACTCCGGTAATATTGTCAAAGTTTTACACCCCGGACCTATTAATCGAGGTTTAGAAATTTCTTCTGAGTTGGCAGATTCGCCGGAAAGCTTAATTTTAGAACAGGTGGCGGCCGGTGTTGCCACTCGCATGAGTATTTTATTTGCCTTATTGACTCGTAACGAAAAAGTATAATTTATCTTTTTTAGATATAAGAATATATTAAAACTATTGCAAAATAATGATTCTGATTTGATTCAACGTAGTTAAACAGCTGAGGAATTTTTTAATGTTTACAAATAATCTGCTTTTAAAAAATGTAATTTTAGCCGGAAATTCCGAAGGGCTTAAAGACATTTTGGTTTTAGACGGAAAAATTAATCGGGTCGATAAGGTCGGAGTAATTAATCATACTGAAAATACTCCACACTATGATGCCAAAGGTTTATTGTGTTTTCCGAGTTTTATTGATGCCCATACGCATATGCGTGAACCTGGTTATGAATATAAAGAAGATATTCAAAGCGGTTTAACGGCGGCGGCTTATGGTGGATTTAGTGCAATTATGTGCATGGCAAATACCAAGCCTTGTAATGATTCGGCGAGCGTTACTCGTTTTATGCTTGAACAAGCGAATAAAGCTTTTCCTCAAGGTCCTTTTTTATACCCTGTCGGAGCTTTGACAGTTGGACTTAAAGGAGAAGAATTGGCTCCTTTGGCGGAATTGAAAGAAGCCGGTTGCATTGCGTTTTCCAATGACGGTCGCCCTATGGAAAATTCCGATTTGTTTCGTCATGCGGTGGAGTATGCCGCTGATCTAAATATGTTGGTAATTGATCATTGTGAAGATTTAAGCCTTGCCAAAGGCGGGGTTATGAATGAAGGCATTAGTTCGGGGCGTTTGGGCTTAAAAGGTCAACCTGTTGTTGCCGAATCTTTGCATGTTGCCCGTGATATTTTAATGGCGGAATATTTAAACCTTCCTGTTCATTTAGCTCATATTAGCACTGCACAATCAGTTGAGTTAATACGTTGGGCAAAAAAACGCGGAGTTAAAGTAACGGCCGAAACTTGTCCGCATTATTTATTGTTAGATGATACTGCTTTAAGCGGATATGATGCCAATTATAAAGTCAGCCCGCCTTTACGTTCGATTAATGACGTGGTTGCTTTAAGTTTTGGACTTGCCGAAGGGGTTATTGACATAATGGTTACTGATCATGCTCCGCATGCGGCTCATGAAAAAGAAAAAACTTTGGACGAAGCACCTTTTGGTTTTACAGGATTGGATTTAGCTGTTAGTTTAAGCTTTGAACTTGTTAAAAAGGGAATTATTTCTTTAACTCGCATGGTTGAAATTTGGTCAACGGCTCCCGCCTCTTTATTTAACTTGCCGGTTAATAGATTTGAAGTTGGCGATCCTGCTGATTTCTTTTTATTTGACCCTGATGAAAAGTGGGTTGTTGGGCGTGATACTTTAAAATCAAAGAGCGTAAACACCCCTTGGCTTGGCGAACAGATAACCGGGCGAGTTAAACAACATTGGCTCTCAGGGCGTCCGCTTATAGCTTAGATAAGTAATTTAAGGAGATTTGATTAATGAATTCAGCTTATAAAGAAGCTTTAAGTATAGCAAAAATTTTAATGCGTAACGGCTTTGATGCTTATGTTGTAAATGCAAAGTTACAATCAGAAATATTGGAAGCGAGTGAAGAAAACGGAATAATGCCTGCGGTTGATATTGCCTGTAAGGCGAGTTTTGATGATTTAAAACCTCTTTTTTCCTCTTTAAATTCTTCTTTTGACCTTGGGGTTGTGGGCGTTTTGGAAAGCAATAACGTGCAGATTACCTTTTATAGTTTAAATAGTGCCGATTCTGCCAATCCTGAAAATCTTTTTATCTGGATAACTCCGGGTATGTTAAAGCGTATGCAACAAGCGGGCATGGCAAACGTTGGCTTATCCAGAGGTTGTACGCCGATCAGCCAGAATGAGTTTGAAGGTTTTAATGATTTTTCAAGTGGTTTTGTTAGTATAGTCGGACTTCCCGAACAGACAATAAAACGTGATTATTTATTGGGTTTACGTGCCTTGCGTTATGCTGCCAACTATGAACTTCCGATTGAACCGCTTACTTGGATGGCGATATTAAGAAGTGCCCAAGATTTGCTTGATTATACTTCGCCAAATGACTTTATAAAAGAATGGCGTTTGGTTGAGCCAAAAAAAATGTGGAAATTTGCCCAACTACTTTTTGACGCTCATATTTTACACGGTATTATTCCTGAAGTTTCAGCACTATCAAGAGTTATGCAAACCAGAAACGATAGTTCTGATGCGACTGAAAATGTTTTTGATCATACTATCGCTTGTATGAAACATTATCCTCAGGGCGAGTGGGAAGATGATTGGCTTGGAACTTTTGCCGTATTTTTCCATGATGTAGGTAAGCTTTATACAGCCGACTATTTTAGAGGTCTGTGGACTTTTTATCAACATCATACTGTTGGAGCTCAAATTGTAAGGAGTATTCTTAAACGTTTGAATATTCCTGCTGATGAAAGTGCTGCAATTTGCCACTTAGTAAAACATCATATTGCGTTTTCTTTTACTTTAACAGACCGTGGTTTGCGTAAGTTTAATCAGATAGATGACAATAAACGTATAATGGCGATGTATCAGGCTGATATTAAATCCAGAGACGGAAGTTATACGGCATATAATCATAATATCAAATACCTTGAAAAAGCTTTAAACCCAGAGTCGATGAACGAACCTCTTTTAAACGGTAATGAGATTATGGATTTTAGTGGCTTTGAACCCGGTAAAGAGATAGGTGAAATTCGTGATGCTTTGTTAAAAGCTCAAATATCCGGTGAGGTAAAATCAATTCCTGATGCGGTTGATTTTGTTATGGCACTGGTTAAATCAATAAAAGAAAAAAAGAAATAGTTTTAGATAGATTTACATAAAAAAAAGAGCGGTATAATTAAATTACACCGCTCTTTTTTTAGTTTGTTTTATAGAATATTTTCATTAAGGTTCAGGCTGTCTAAAACTTCTTTAACTATTTGAGTTCGACTTTCTATTCTGTTGTCTATTAAAGAATCTTGAGTTTCCAGTAAAATTCCACCGCTTTGAATATTCGAGTCTGCTTGTACTCGCCATATTTTTAAGTCGGGATATTTTAAAGAAGCACTACTTATAATATCATTAATAATAAATTCATCATCAGGGTTAACCTTAATAATAACATTATTTCTATTATCAAGTTTGAGCATTGCCTCTCGGAAGAGCTTTTCCAAAACAAGTTTCTTTTCTTCTGATAATTCATAAGCAAGAATTTTTTCTACGGCTTGTTTGGTTAAAATTACCAAATCTTCTCTATATTTATCAAAGATTTTAGAACTTTGTCCTTGTATGGCTTCAATCACAGACCCTACGTTTGCCCCAAGCTCTTTTCTAAATTCTTCAAGCTCGTTTTTAGCTTCGCTTAAACCATCAGTATAGCCTTTTTCTTTGGCATCTTTATAGAGTTGTTCAGATTCTGCTTTCGCATCTCTAATAATCTCAGTAGCTTTAGCGATAGCTTGTTTTTTGATACGTTCCAAATATTCTTTTTCTGTTTTTTCGTCCCAGATTTTTGCATTTGAACTACCGCTTAAGTTTTTTAGCGATACTTCAAGCAAGGGGTTTGGTCCCATAAAAACCGTGCTTGAACCATGTGTTTTTGAAGTTTGATTTATTGGGACAGCAGCCTGATTTAACGGCATTGCCTCTGTATTAATATTTTGATTAGACAAAGACATCACCACCTCCGCGGCTAACAACGACTTTTCCTTCTCCCTCAAGTTTGCGAACGGCTTTAACAATATTTTGTTGTGCCGCTTCAACATCAGCGAGTTTGGTTGGTCCCATAATTTCAAGATCTTCTCTGATCATTGCGGAGGCACGTTCGGACATATTCTTAAAGAAGATTTCTTTTAATTCATCAGAAGCACCTCTGAGTGCCATAGTCATATCTTCGTTTGAGATTTCTTTTAAGAGTTCACGTACAGAACGATCATCAAGCGCTTTGACATCTTCGAATACGAACATGAGGTTTCTGATGTCTTCTGCCATTTGAGCGGCTTCTTCTTCGATTTCTGCCAAGACTTCTTCTTCGGTTGCCCTGTCGCATGAGTTAAGTATTTCGGCAACAGATTGAACACCACCGACTTTGCGTCCTTCTTTTCCGCCCATGGCAATAACCTGACTTTGTAATACTTTATCAACAGCGGCGAGCATTTCATCAGAAACAGCTTCTAATCTTGCCAAACGCATTAATATTTCTGAGCGAGAACCGGCAGGAAGGTTTTGTAATAAACCTGATGCTTGTTCCGGTGCTAAGTGTCCGAGTAAAAGAGCCAGAGTTTGCGGGTGTTCGTTCCTTAATATTTGAGCAAGGAAACGAGGGCTGATATTGGCTATATCTCTAAAAGGAGCAGTACTTGAACTTAAACCAAGCGTATCGATAACATACTTGCTTGTATCGCTGTCAAGGTTTTTCAAGAGTAAGCGTTTAACAGTCTCAGAACCACCGCGTACTTCTTCGCGTCCGCTGATCATGCTATAATGAAACTCTCTTAAAACAGCTTCTACTTCTTCTTTGGGTACAACATCAATAGCTACTATGGCTTTTGAGATTGCGGCAATTTCTTGACGCTCCATACGTTTAAATACTTCTGCTGCAAATTTGTCGCCTAAGGTTAATAATAAAACAGCGGTTTTTTGTAATCCGTTTAAGGTGGAGTTATTATCGTTTTGCACCTTTTGCTCCTTCTGGTTCTTTTGACCATTGGCGAATAATGCTTACAGCTTGTTCCATGTTTTGCTCAGAGAGCTGGAGTGCGTGTGCTTTAATATCTTCTATTTTTTGAATTGCTTCAAATACTTCAGATTCGGCTATTCCCTCAATAAGGGCTAAGCGTTCTTCGCCCATAGGTAAACCTTCGAGCCCCTCAAGCATTTCGCCTTCGACTTTTGGTCTAATTAGAGCCAAGACCACAGGGCGTACAACCATTACAAGGAAGAGGAAGATAAGCAGGGCGTTTAAGAATGGCTTGCCAAAGCGTAAGGCGTAATCAGACATTACTTCGCCAACACTTAAATCAGGTAAAGATTCGCTTTCTGAAAAAGCAATACTGCTAACTTCTATACTGTCTCCTCTTGCACTGTCAAAGCCAACAGCCGAGGCAATTAAAGACTTAATGCGTTTCATTTCTTCATCTGAGCGAGGGCTGAAAACTGTTTCGTTGGTATCGGGGTTTGTGTTATAAACTCCGTCAACAATAACGGCAACACTTAATCTTGTTATTTCACCGACTTGACCGACTATGCTTTGTTCTTCTTTGTTAATTTCAAAGTTGGTGGTACGAGATTCACGGTTGCTAGCTTGGTTGCTTTGTCCGTTTCCGAGTCCATCACCTCTAAAGTTAGTTTCCGGAACACCGGCATTTAAGTTTGATTGCCCTTGGGTTGATTCTTCGCTTCTTTGTTCAGAGCGTACAACGGTTTTATCGGGGTCAAAAAGTTCTTTTCTGAATGTACGTTGGCTAAAATCGAGGTCGGCGTTAACCTTAGCAATTACTTTTCCCTGACCGATAATGGGGGTAAGCATTTCCTCAATGCGGCGTTCTATACTTTGTTGTACTGATAATCTATGATCAAGTTGAGTCGAGCTTGTTCCGACTAAGCTTCCGTCTTCTGCCGGTTCAAATAAGATTCTTCCGCCTGAGTCCGCTACTGTGATGCGGTTTCTATCCATACCTTCAACAGACATGGTAACTAAGTTAACGATAGCTTGAACTTCTTTTGGGTCTATTTTTGAGCCTTCTCTGAGCTTTATAACTACTGATGCAGAGGGTTGAAGTTTTTCTTCAACAAAGAGGCTACGACGTGGAATAACAAGGTGGACTCTGGCTGATTCAACGCTTGGAAATTCTGAAATAGTTCTTGCGAGTTCGCCTTGTAAGGCTCTTTGATAGTTTATTTTTTGAATAAAATCGGTTTGTCCGACTTTTACATCGTTAAATATTTCAAAGCCAACGCCTTGTCCTTGAACAGTACCTTCTCCGGCTATTTTCAATCTTGTTTCATAAACCAGATTTGAAGGAACGCTAATGGTTGTTCCCCCGTTTTCAAGTCGATATGAAACTTTTTCTGCCTGCAACACTTTCACTATGCGTCCGGCATCTTCTTGTGCCAGATTACTATAGAGTACTTGATAGTCGGGTTGACCTACCCACCAAACCAAAGCGGCAAAAGCAACAACAAAGGCGACTGCCAAAAAACTTATAAGAAAACGTTGAGAGGTCGTAAAACGAGACCAAAAATTTTTAAGTTGTTCAAGCACTGTATTAAAAGACATATGACGTACTCCACAGAAGAAAAGATATATTGACTTTTTAAGTTAAACTATTGGTTAATATTAATTAAAACTGAACCTTGCTGAGTTCACGATAGGCGTCCATCAGCTTATTACGTACAGCCGTTGTCATATTCATGGCTAAGCCGGCTTTTTGTAAAGCAATCATCAATTCATGAACATTTTGTTGTTCACCAGAGGCAAAAGCTTCTATCATGGTATTTTTTTCTCGTTGCATATTATTGACGGTATTTAGAGAACTTTTAAAAGTTTCTTCAAAGCTGTTTACCGGTATGGTTTTAGTTTGCAACATTTGAGAGCGGTTAGATCTATCTGCTCTGTCAAAATTTGCCTGAGCTTCGGAATAGGCTTTTAGAGCCGTATTTTGTGTGTTATTGTTAAAACCCATGTTGTCCTCCTTTATCTACCTATTTCTAAGGCTTTGTTATACATAGCTTTAACGGTATCCATCGTCGCTACGTTGGCCTCATAATTTCTTTGAACAGTCATCATGTGTGCCATTTCTTCAACTACGTTAATATCGGGATATTTAACTATTCCGTCTTGGTTGGCGTCCGGGTGTCCGGGTTCGTATATTTCTTTTTCCGGTCTTTTGTCGGCGACTATATCCATTACCCTTACGCCTTTTAGTTCTCTGTCTAAGGCACTTTGCATTTGTCGACTAAAAGAGCTGTCTACATCTGTTGCCGCCATAACTACCGATTTTCTGCGATAAGGTCCGCCTTCGGCTGTTCTGGTTGTTTTAACGTTGGCAAGGTTCATGGAAATAATATTTAAGTAGGTACGATCAGCAGAAAGAGCAGAAGCACCTATATCAAGAGCAGTCATAAAGTCCATTATTTTTGTCCTTCTTGTATGATGTTTTTTACACCGTCATAGCCACTTTTAATTACGGTTGTGAGTGTGTTATATTGTAGAGAATTTTTAGCCATAGCCGCCATTTCTTTATCTAAATTAACAGCATCAAGACCATCAATGACACGTGGTTCAAACTGTGTATTTAAGTCTGCTTCAAAAGTGTTGGGGTTAAATACTGACGGTAGGTGGCGTGGAGAGGTTCGACTCATTTTACCTCTTGCATCAATTCCCAAGGCTGATTGAAGTTCTTTTTCAAAATGAAGCTCTTTTGACTTGTATCCCGGGGTCTGTATATTTGCGAGGTTACTCATGACAACATTCTGACGCTCAAGTTGCATGTCGAGAACTCTGCCTGCAAGAGCCAAGTGGGGTTCAAATAGTGTTTTCATGTGCTTTATCCTTTGCGTTGCGGAAAAAAGTTCCGTTTTTTTATAAACTTACGCAAAATAGAGAAGCAAAAAGCGTTCCAATTTGATAAATCAAATAAAATCAATATGTTGTCTGAAAATTATTTTATAACAGTGTCAAAATACAGGCTGTTCGCTATTGGCACAAGAAATGCTCTTTTCTATATATCAGTGAAAGTTTGGAATACTTTTCCTAGTGCCAGCATTTTATGTCAAACCAATAAAGTATAACATTTAAGTATGAGGGGAAACACAATGAGCAATCATATTGATTATGAAATTAACAAAGAATTGGGCGAATGTTATTTACACATGGGCGATTATGATAAAGCTGAAGAATATTATCAAAAAGCTGCCCAGAGTGCTGATGATATTGCAGCTCCTTTTTTAGGTTTAGCAACTATTTATGTGCAACGTGGTGATTATGATGCTGCTTATGCCCAATACAGTAAAGCCGCCGGCATTGAAAAAAGTGATAAAGCTTTAGCCGGAATGGGTTTAGTACAAATGGAACGCAAAGATTATGATGCGGCCTATGCTAATTTTAAACAAGCCCTTGAAATTAATCCTGAAAACATGGTTGCTATGAACTGTTTAGTTCAAATTGCTCATGTTCAAGGTCGCTTGTCTGAGCTTGTAACTGTTCTTGAAAACTGCTTAAAGATAAAAGAAAGTGATGCTGTAAACTTTACTTTAGCCGGTTGTCTTGTCGCTTTAGGGCGTAAAGAAGAAGCAAAAAAATATTTACAGGCGATTATGGCTCAAAACCCTAAACACGAAGCCGCACAAACCCTGCTTGCAAATATTGCCTAATTATTTATATTTTTAAATTTTGTTTTAACCTGCCAGCCTAAGAAAAAGCTTAGACGGTTAAACGCATACGAATAACCCATAAGAGGAATATGGCAAAAAAGCCGTAAAAATTCCCCTCCCCAATTGACTCTCCGTATATTTTGAGCTGGCGCCAAATATCGGGGAGTCTTTTTTAGTTGAGCATAAAAAAATTGTTTTGCCAAAATTTTATCTTGCAACGTGTGATACCGAGTGTTTGATAGATTGCTTCGAGTTTATTGGCGTGTCCAAAAAGTTCGCCTTGATAACGTTTGGGGATAAAAATTTTATTAATTTTGCTTTTATGTAAGGCTTTATAATAGATAATTTTTTGACTTATAAAAGCTAATAAAGCTTGGCTTCTGATAATTTGCCCAAGAGCGGGGTGGTTTAATCCTGCTATTGTTGCTTTTTCAAGCTCGGGTTCAGGAGACAAGCCCATGCGGATAATTGTTATTTTATTTTCCCACGCCATTAATTGAGCTTGACTGAATAAGATTGTGATTAAGGGAAGGTTCCAAATTTTAAATTCTTTTTTCTGCCAAACCGTCTCAAGCTCGGCACCTTTGATTACCTGACAGGGATAAAGGCGTAATGATTTTGGTTTGAGCCTTTTGACCCAATCAAGGTCGTTTAAAAACATGGTTGGGGTTTGTCTGGGTAAGTTTGGTAAAAGCTGAATACCCAAGTTTAAGCCGGAGTTTTTTACTATTTCACAGGCACTTATTGCCTGTTTTGCAGAATAGCCCCTGCGAACCGCATTGAGAACTTCGTCAGAAAAACTTTGAATGCCAAGTTCGATCATGCTTAACCCAAAACTTTTTAAGGTAATAAGCCAATCTTTTTCGATACTGTCTGGTCTTGTGGAACAGCGAATATTACTTAAGAAACCGTTTTCAACATTGTTATGATATTTTTGTGTCGTTTTTAAAAGGGCGAGTTGAGCTTCGTTTGGCAGGGCGGTAAAAGTTCCGCCATAAAAAGCGAGTTCTACGTTTTTATTTTTAAGAGTCTGAGTTTTTTTTTGATATGCTGATAAAAAAATATCTAAACGTTGAGTTTCGTCTTTTAAATTAAAAGGTTTAAGCGTTTTTATACCTGTTTGTTTTTCTTGAGCACAAAAAATGCATCTTTGTTTGCAACCGGCATAAGGTAAAAAAAACGGCAAAATAGTTTCTTTTTTTTTATTGTCCGGAGCGTTGAAAAACATAGATAAGCCTTTTGTGTGTGATAAAACTTTTAATTGTTTTAATATATGGTAAATATTTAGTTTGTGTTATTAAAAAGTTAGTTGAGAGTATAGCTTACAGTAAGAATTTATTTTCGTAAATAGGAGAATAATGCTTGCCAGTATTGATAAAAAAATATAATAATACCTTATATTATAATGAATATTGTAGAATCTAAAGGGATAAAATGCAAAAACAGCCATTAAACCAAGATTGTATTTTTTGCAAGATCATATCAGGGATTATTCCTTCTTCAAAGGTTTTTGAAAATGAAACTATTTTGGCATTTTTAGACGTAAGTCCGATTAAACCCGGGCATACTTTAATTATTCCCAAAGGACATTATGAAAATCTTTTAGACTTGCCCGAACAATATTATTCTGAATTAATTAAGATTTCTCAGAAAATCGGCAAAAGCATTATTGAGAGCGGTTTAGGAACAGGCTTTAACTTAGTGCAAAATAACTTTCCTTCTGCCGGGCAAGTAGTAATGCACGCTCATTGGCATATTATTCCTCGCAATGATTCTGATGGGCTTTATTGTTGGGCGGGCAATCAATATAAAGATACAAATCAAATGCTTGAAATTGCAAATAAACTTTCAAGTTTAATAAAATAATAAGGGAGAAGTTACTATGAATGCAACGACTTTAACAAAGGCTGATTTAGTAGACGGAATTTACGAAAATGTTAATCGTAACCGTGCTGAAGTAAAAGATATTGTTGAAGATTTACTCAACATTATGAAAAATTCTATAAAAAAAGATCATGCCTTGTTAATTAGCGGTTTCGGAAAGTTTGAAGCTTACGGAAAGACTGCTCGCAGAGGCAGAAACCCTCAAACTGATGAGTCTATTACTTTACCTCCGCGTAAAGTTGTTGTATTTAGACTTTCTCGTAAGTTTAGAGAAGAGCTAAACGGCTAATTTTATTATAAAATAAAAGCTTGTTATAAGATTTTTGGCTTTATCCAATAGTCATTCTGCTGGTGTTGCCTTTTGTTGCGTTGTCTTTTGTTGCGTTGTCTTTTGTTGTATTTTTTTATAAGAAATACAAGATGTGGAGATGTTATGGGATTTTTTAGCAATTTATTTAAGAAAAAAGAAACAAAAAACTTAGATCAAACAAATGACAACAAGCAAGCCTCTGTACAAAACACTGATCAGAATACTGTTCGAGCCGATAATAATAAACTCTTAACTCCGCCAACAATGGATGAATCTAGCGATTTTAAAATGGTTATGGAGGTACACCCGCTTGCCGGTAATCTTTGTATTGCCTTGCCTGTTGAATGGGTACCTTTTGAAAGCGATAGGTTTAGAGCCAAAAATGCTGATGGTTCTGTTTTAGTTTCTGTTTCAGTCTTTTCTATTAGTCCGGAACAGGCGGCTTCTTTTTCTTCTAGCGATTATATTCAAGACCAACGTGGATTATTCCAACGTTTTGTTGATGAAGGCGGTTATGAACCTTATGATGACTTTCATGCCGAAGATACTTTTGTAATGCAAAGCTTTAAGGTTGATGAGGAAACTCAATATTACCTTCATATGCTTTTGCAAGCTGATGAATTGTATTTGATCAATATTATTATTCGTAATGTTGGTGATTATTCCCTGAAAATGCGAACGACCATACAAGCAATAAAAATGAGTATCGCTCCGTGTTAATTGAGACTATTGCACAATAGGCTCAAAGTGGCTTTCGTCAGAAAGACACTCCAAAACAGAGTTTTGCAATGGTGTTAATTTGATAAAAGTTAGTCTGATAAAATAAAAAGTCCGCTATAAAAACGCTTGGTTTTATAACGGACTTTTTTTATATTTATTTCATGTGGTTATAAAAAGGGGCTAAGTGCCTCTTTTCCTTCTCTGGTTAAAATAATATGCTTGGCTTTTATTTTTGAACCGCTAGTTTTTATGGCATTTTCTACCGCAGCAGCCAACCCTCTGCAACAAGGGACTTCTACTCGTAAAACAGTACACGAACGCATATTGGCATTTTTAAAGATCGCCTCAAGTTTTGGCTGGTAATTATCAAAGTTTTCAAGCTTTGGACAAGCTAACAGCAGAACTTTGTGTTGAAGATATTCCGCATGAAAGTTTTTTGCCAAAGCTACCGCACAATCTGCACAGATTAGTATATCGGCATTT
Source organism: Desulfovibrio litoralis DSM 11393 (assembly GCF_900143255.1). Taxonomy (NCBI): domain Bacteria; kingdom Pseudomonadati; phylum Thermodesulfobacteriota; class Desulfovibrionia; order Desulfovibrionales; family Desulfovibrionaceae; genus Desulfovibrio; species Desulfovibrio litoralis. The sequence continues at coordinate 346,563 of NZ_FRDI01000003.1, read as the reverse complement.
TTCAAAAACTCGGCGTCAGGGGAAACAAGGTGTATCTTAAAAGGCCAGTTATTGAGACTGCCGTTAAGTTTTTCCCCTGTTTTATCAAGAGGCTTGTTTTGTGCCGTGCTGAGGCAACTTTGTGTTTTCTTTGTCTTTAAATATTCAATGGTTGCTTTTTCGTCAAAAGCTTCGGCTTTTCGCTGAATTACTTTTAATGCACCCGTTGGACAATGACTTAAACAGGCACCAAGCCCGTCGCAATAGATTTCTTTAACAAGTTTTGCCTTGCCGTCGATAATTTCTATTGCCCCTTCCATACAACCAAGTACACAAAGCCCGCAACCGTTACAGAGTTCTTCATTAATTTCAACAATATTGCGTAGTTGTTTCATTTTAAATATGTCTTATGACTTTTTAAATTCAGTAACGAGCGAAGAAATAGATTCGTTAAGTTGTGATAACTCTTCTACTAATTTGGTTGCATCAACCATTAACTCTGTGTTTTCGTTAGCAAATCTGTGAATTGCCGACATGCCTTGGTTTATTTCTTCACTTGCTTGCGATTGTTCTTCGCTTGCCGTGGCGATAGATAATACTTTATCTGAGGTCGCTTCGGCTATTTTTACAATATCAACAAGGGCTTGTCCGGCTTCTTTTGCCAGATCTGAACTTTTCATTACAACCACGCCGGCTTCTGACATAGTTTGTATGTTGTTGGTTGTGCTTTTTTGAATTTCTCTGATAACGTCGCCAACTTGTTTTGTGGCTGCCATAGTTTTTTCGGCGAGTTTTCTAACTTCATCGGCAACAACGGCAAAGCCTCTTCCGGCTTCTCCGGCTCTGGCTGCTTCTATCGCCGCATTAAGAGCCAGTAAGTTTGTTTGATCGGCAATATCTGTAATAACAGTCATGATTTGACCTATTCCTTGGGCTTGTTCGCCTAGGACATTCATTTCTTGAGACATAACTTGTGCCTTTTGACTGACCTCGTAGATAGCTTTTATTGTAGCGTCTACAATACTTGAGCCTTTATCGGCATTTTGTCTGGTTTCTGAGGCACTATTTGAGGCTAAAGAGGCGTTTCGTGAAACCTCGATTACCGTACTGGTCATTTCATGCATGGCACTTGAAGACTCGGCAAGTTTGATACACTGTAACTCTGAGCCTTTATGGGCTTGAATAACTTTTTCTGCTAAAATATGTGCAGTATTGTTGGCTTGTTCAACGATATTTTCGAGACTATCCGCTGCTTGTTGCATTCCTTCTTTTTTAGCTTTTTCTGCTTCTAAAAGTGCCTGATTGGCTTTTTCAGTAGCAGTTTTTGCATGTTCAAGGTGCATTTGGACTTCTTTATTTTTTTCTTCTGCACTTTTCAACATAGTGGTGATATTATCTACCATATTGTTGAGACCGGTTGAAAGAATACCGATTTCGTCGCCTCTGTTTAATTCAAGAGGTAAGGTATCTTTGCCGGCTGAGAAGTTGTTAACAAAGGTAGAGAGTTGAATAATTGGTTTTGTAATAATTTTTGACATGATAAGCCAGAAAATACCAGCTAAAACAATAGCAAAAGCAACGCCGATATAAGTTATATTTAGAGAGTTTTTTGTAGTTTTTGCTAGTGTTTCTAGTGTTTTATTTGATTCTGTTTGCAGGATATTTCTAATTTTCGTAAAAATTTCGCGCAGCCCTGATAAGTTTTTTAGAGTAATGTCTTCAAAGGTTTTTACCGATTGCACGGTGTCCCCTGCTTCATGAAATTTGATGATAGTAGGAACACTCTGGTGCATGGCAGAATGGTAGGCTTCTATGTTTTTTAATAAAGGAATAAGTTCAGGGAAAAGTTTTTCGGCTTCTTTTCTGCCTTCTCCGTAATACCAAACTCCAAAGGCACATTTATGAGGGTCTTGTTGCACAGAGAGGGTTTTTTTGTCATTGTTGAATACATATTCTTGTACGGAATTCACCCAACGCAGGTGGTCTATTTCTCTTCCGAGAACGTTTTTAATAATTTCTTGTGCGGTATTATTGCGTTCTATGCTTTGAGATAAGTTTTTACTGTTTACAATAAAAAGACCTGCCATAAACATTATAACTAGTAATAATGCAAAGAAGATAAGGCCTATTTTTTTATTAATGCCAAAACTTGTTGCCATATTTTTAACTCCGGTGTGTGTAATTTTTTATATGATGGTTTAGATTAAAATATACTTTTTTTTGTTTTTGTAAATGGGAATAATTATTGTTTATTCACTAAACTGGGTTGAATCTGGTTGGTTTTTGGGGCAAAAGGTTATTTCTTTGCCTATCAACCTATTGTATTCACTTCCTTTATATATGATTGAAATCGGGCGATCAGACGAGACAACAATTACGACAACATCAGGGTGTCTGGCGCTAAAGCGTAAAGCACTGTTATAACGAGCTCCGCGGCCTCTGCATTCTTGTGCCATGCTTGGACCGTCTAATAAACTGGCAAAGCTTAAAAGTTGAGCCTCTTTATTGATATGTAACGCACCGTCAATTTTAGCAAAAGAGGCACTTAAAGAGATGTTTTCGGGAATTTTTAAGTCTAGCGGGCTGGTGAGTGATAAACCCGAAATATAAGTTGGTGGTTCGCCTAAGTCTAGAACAATAGAACAGCCGTGTTTTCTCCCTTGAGCATATTCGACAATATTAAAGCTACAGTTAAGCAGGGCGTTGGCTTCTTCTTCCGAAAGTTGAAAGGTGTGTAATAAGCGTTCAAGCGTATCTAAGTTTGGTCGACGATTTGTTCCCACAAAACCACTTTCAGTAAAAGCACAAATGGTTTTATTATCAAAACGCAAAAATCCAAAACGCCCTTTAAAATCAGCGACCACTGTTCCTTTGGGTAACTGGCTTTGGCTTATTCCGACTATTGTTGTTCCGTCGGAAATTAGTAAACGTGTAGAACCTTCAACCGCTTGTATGAGCTTGCGACAATGTTTTATATCTTCGAGAGTTGGTTGTTCATGGCTTGGAAATGACGCCATAAAATTTACATGATCAATAACGCTTGGGTCTACAAAGGCTATTCCGCCTCTTGCCCAAGCCCCTTCTTCTCTGGTGCTTGCGATATTTATTATTGTATCTAAAATATTATAAAAAGATAAAGCAACGTCCATTCCGAGTGCTTGGGTTCTTAAGTCGCTTAAATGGTCTCTTACTGCGTGCATGGCGTAACTTTCTATTGCCAAATTTGAGATATTTTCACGCAGATTTTTTTTGTCCATAATATCAAGATGTAGCTGGCTTGCGGCAAACTCAAGCCAACGCAAAATAGGTTCTTTTGAACACAAGTCAGATTGTCGCTCGACTATCCAATATTGCATGGCGATATGTTTCATATTACAGCCAAAACTGATAGTATTTGCAATTTTTAAATTTGGAAGGAGGTTATAATCGAGGTTTGTTATCCAGTTAGCTTGCTTTAACTCTTTTTTAAGGGTTGGAGATTTTAAAAAACGCTGTATTTGCTCTGTGTTTTCGTCTAATAAACCGCTAGGATCATAGATTTCAGGCGTACTGTTATTTTTTAGTTTAATGATTAAAGCGATACGGTTAGAGCCAAAAAATACGCCCAGCCCCCTTGATAAGGCGGCAAGGGTTTGAGCGATAATACGTTTATGTTTTTTTCTTTCCATGAGTTTATTATATGTTTGAGTTAAAAAAATCAGTAATTACACGATGTTTAGGGAGAACAAAGAATAAAGCCTAATAAGATTAATGGTGAAATAATAGCATTAATGTAAAAAAAAGCTATATTTACTTTTGATAGATTTGTGTGGCTGACTAATTTGTGTTGCCAAATCAGAAGACCACTCACAGTAGCCATGATAAGATACCAGTAAAAATTAAGGTTTAACGCCAAGCCGGATAAAAGGAAAAAGATTATCGTATTTATATGAAAAAAACCGGCAAAAGTTAAAGCTGTGTTGAGTCCGTATTTTACCGGAAAAGAATTTAGACCTTGTTTTAAATCAAATTCAAAATCTTGGCAGGCATAAATAATATCAAAGCCCGCAACCCAAAACATTACTCCAAGACCGATTAAAATAGGGGTAAGAGTAAGTTCCGTTCCTGTTGCAAGCCACCCGGCGACAGGCGAAAGCCCTAAAATTAAACCAAGTATAAAGTGGCATAAAAAGGTAAAGCGTTTGGCATAGCTATATAATACCGACAGGCATAAAATAATTATTGCCAAGATAACACACTTAATATTCAATAAAGCCGAAAAAATCAAAAGCCCAACTCCCATGCTGAGGCTAAAGATAAGAGCTTGTTTTTTTGTTATTTCGCCGGTGACCAAAGGACGCATCAAGGTTCTTGGGTTTTCTGTGTCAATCTTGACATCAAGAATGCGATTTATACCCATTGCGAATGAACGCCCGCAAACCATAGCCAAGCTGAAAACAATAAAGGTCAATAAAGAGGGAAAGGTGTCTTGAGCCGCAAATAAGCCAAACCACGCAAAAGGCAGAGCAAAAATGGAATGCTCTATTTTAATCATTCTGCATAAAGCAAAAAATGTTTTTAGTTTTGTCATACAAAGTTTATTTTTTAGCCTTGAGCTGAGAATCAAGTTTGAACATTTGCCGCGTTATATCAATATATTGCGTTCCGCTTTCTTCTTCAAATTTCTGTTTTAAAAAGGTAATGGGTTCATGATTTATTTTTTTGACAACAGCCGCCAACATAATTTGAAGGGCTTCTCTGCTTTGTTCGTCCAATTGTGGTAATTTCTTTAATGTTTTATTTAATTCTTCCGTAGCGATTTCATCAGAGCGATTTAAAAGCTCGACGATAGTTGGTTGAAGGTCAAGAGAACGCAACCATGTGCAAAATTTATGTGTTTCTTCTTCGACGATTTTTTTGGCTCTTTCGGCTTCGCTACGTCTTTGAGCAAGATTTTCTTCAACAACGTCTTTTAAATCGTCAATATCATAAAGATAAACGTTATCAAGCTCGTTTACGTTTGTATCAATATCTCTTGGAACGGCGATGTCAATAAAGAACATGGGGCGTTGTTTGCGTTTTTTTAAAACTTCTTTAACCTGATCGGCGTTTATTATGGGTTCGTGTGCTCCGGTTGAGCTGATAATGATGTCTGCTTCTTGCAGTGCCGGAATAAGTTGATTAAAGTCAATGGCTTTAGCGTTTATTTGCGGGAAGTTTTTAATTAATTCTTCGGCTCGTTCCAAAGTTCGGTTGACAACAATCAAATTTGAAATTCCGGCATTAATCAGGTGGGTTGCGGATAATTCCGCCATTTCTCCCGCTCCGATCAACATAGCGGTATAACTTTCCATGTTGCCGAAAATACGTTTTGCTAACTCAACGGCGGCATAGCTAATAGAAACCGCACTCGAGGCGACGGCTGTTTCTGTTCTCACTCTTTTTGCGACAAAAAAAGCTTTATGTAAGAGACGATTAAGAATAATTTTTGTTTGTTTGTCATCAACGGCTTTACGATAAGCGTCTTTTAGCTGTCCTAAAATTTGAGGTTCGCCAAGCACGAGCGAGTCTAAACTTGAGGCAACGCTAAATAAGTGTTTTACCGCATCAAAGCCTTTATGTATGTAGACATGAGACTTTAACTCAGAGGCGGTTTTATTCCTTGCCTTTGCCCAAAGTTCAAGCATGTAGTCGGCGGCACTTTCGTTTTTTCCGACTATGGCGAGTTCGACCCTATTACAGGTAGATAAAATCAGGCATTCTTGAACGGGACAAGTATAGGTTTGTTGACACTTGTCAAAAGAAGGACAAGGCTCTTCCGCATGTTTTTTATTGCTTTGCGTTTGATATTCTTTTTGTTTTTCCCAACATTCTTGTGGGTTGCGTTTCATACAAGGCTTTACGGGTAGTAAACATTTTGCCTTTACCTCAGGGTCAGAAAGGGCAAAAGATTCTCGAATGGAAACGTCAGCACAATGATGATTTAAACCGAGGATAAATATTTCTTTTTTCATAGTGTTGTGAACAGATTGGAATAAGTTGAGGTTTAGAAGGGGGTTTTTAACTCTAAGATAGGCTTATTTTCCGAGCGACAAAGTTTTTAAGGTTTTGTGCTGTTGCTTGTAAAAAAATTATGATGACTGTCTATAAAAAAGTTACTTAATAAAGACAAAATAGCAATACAAAAGACTAAAATTAATAATAAAGCTGTTTTCTTACCTCGCATGTTTAAAGCCAAGCGAAGATAAAACAAATAGGCAAAACAAAGCCAGTTAAAAATTGAAATAAGTTCTTTTGCGTCCCAACTTATGGTCTTTCCCCAAGTTGAACCCGCCCAGATAAAACCTGAGGCTAAGCCCAAAGTATAAAGAGGAAAACCCAAAACCGTAACAAGCTGATTAACATTATCACAGGTAGCCAAGGCGGGAAGGTCGGGGTCAAATTCTTTCAAACGATTTTTTTTATGTTTAATTTTGTTTTCGCTGTAAAGAAAGAATACGCTTGCGGCAAAACCTAAAACCAAAAGGGCAAAACTAATAAAAAATGCACCAATGTGAAAGTTTAAAAAAAGCTGTGATAAGTCGGGTGGAAGATTACTTTTCACGTTGGCAACTTTAAAAGATAAACCCAAAAGCAAGAGAGAAAGCGGTAAAATCGTTACGGAAAGCAATTTAAAGCCAAGTTTTTTCCTGAAAATAATATAAATTAAAACCAAACCAAAAGAGAGTAGGCGTAAATAATAACCTTTTGTGAGGTTATTGGAAAAATCCATGATAAAAATTTCGGCGTTAGCTTCTGTTGAATCAAAGAGCGAAGCGATTAAAAGATAGCCGTGAATAATAAAACCCAAAATCGTCAGATAATAAGACAGATTTTTTAGCTTGTCATATTTAAACTGAATAGCGATCAACACAAGGAAAAAACTTAAAGTATAAAGGGCGATAATGCTAAGTGCAATCATGGAGCAAGTCTCCGATACGGTTATGTAATTGAGATGGAAGGAGTTTTGATAAGGTTTTTTGAGCCTCGCCGACTTGGTTTTGATTAAGTTGGTTCATTAACTCAGAGGCAATTAACTCTCTAAAAATTCTTGTATTCTCTTTTGTATTGAAATTTAGTTCTAAAAGCAAGGGGCGTAATTTACCAAGTAATTTTAGTGTCTTATCAAAACGGTCTGTGATAAAACCTTCTAGTTCTTGACGTATGACTCTTGCCAGAGCCGGGCTTTGTCCTGATGTTGAAATGCTAAGTTGTAATCCGTTATGTGAAAAATGGGCGGGAACAATAAAAGAGCTAAGTTCCGGTGAGTCAATAATGTTACATAGTATATTGTTTTGGTTGCATAAATCAGCGATAAAGTGGTTGATTTCTTTATTGTTTGTACAGGCAAACACTAAGTTACGTCCTAAAATATCGCTATCGGCAACATTTCTTTGTTCAAAAATAAAGTTATTGTTTTCTGTCTGTTGTTTTATGCATTCCAATTTTTCTTTTGTTAACGAGATTAAATCTAATAAAAGCAGGTCTTTGGGTTTGGCTTGCAAAACCGACAAGGTTTTACGCATACCGACTTCACCAGCACCAACTATTAATATGCGAGCTTGAGTTAGATTTATATTTATAGGCAGGTATTGCATGGCTTGTCTTTGTATCATGCTAAAAATTAACAGCTTAAAGAGTTGAGCGGATAAAAATTCCGGCTATGAGTTCGGGGTTATTGGCTTTTAACCTTGCCCTAACGCCTGAGTGTAGGACGCTTATTTTTTCGCCTCTTGTATTTTCGAGGCTGTAACTATTGGGTTCTAGTATAACTTTTTTAAAGTTTGGCAACATTAATTCAGCCGGAAGGCTACTATCCCAAGTTCCTTTTATTTCAATATTCCAGTCGCCTTTTTCTTTGGCGGCTTCGGCAAATTTTTGTTGATCCAAATCAAGTATGCGAGCGAGAAGGCGTTGCCCTTTGGTGTTGGTGTTGTGAGCGTTTTCTGTTCCGGGTTCTGTCTCATTAAAATTAAGTCGCATATTTGGAATAAAAAAGCCTGAACCCAAAGGTCTGGTGGCTGTGCTGAAAAGTTCTTGCAAGTATGCACTTGAATCAAACAAGTTTAGGCTATTGTTTTGCGTAAGCGTGGAAAGCTGATTTAACGCCGCCCGATACACATTAACAACATAGGCGACATAAGCCGAGCTTTTCATACGTCCTTCGATTTTAATCGAGTCAATTTTATTTTTTACAAACCAAGGCAGATAAGGCAACAAACATAAATCTTGTGGCGACCAAAATCTTGCATAATCACGATCTTGATCTATAGTCCAAACTCGTTCGTTTGGTCTTTTGCGTTCACTCACGCTTAATTCTGTTTCGGGATATAAATCGCCATCACAACTATCACATTGTGTTTTGGGTTTGGCTTCCAAGGTTTTATATTCAAAACGACAAGGGTGGGTACAACGTCCTAAGTTTGCCGGGCGGTTATTAAGCCAAGCCGATAACAAACATTGACCGGAAACCGCAAGGCACATAGCACCATGAACGAAAACTTCAAGCTCTGTATCGGGACATTTTTTTCTTAAGCGATAAATATCCGAACAAGAGAGTTCTCTGGCTAAATTGACACGACTTACACCTTGTTCTTTCCAAAAATTAATACTTTCGCTGTTGGTGGTATTGGCTTGAGTTGAAAGATGAATTTCTATTTGAGGAGCATATTTTTTAGCCAGCCTTAAAACGCCGGGGTCAGCAATGATAAAACCATGCACCCCTGCGAGTGCCGCTTGTTCTATTTCGCTGGGAATATTTTTAAGGTGTTTTTCCATAGGCAGGGCATTTAAACAATAATATATCTTTGCTTTTTTTGCCTCTGCTTCGAGAACGGCTGTTTTTAATTGGCTAAAAGAAACACCATCGGCACTTGCTCTTAAGTTAAGGTTTTCGCTACCCATATAAATAGCATCAGCCCCATAGAGCAGGGCTGTTCTAAATTTTTCAAAGTTGCCTGCCGGTGCAAGCAGTTCCGGCAACTTGATTGAAGTATTTTTGCGGTGTGTTTCTTGAAGCACTTTGGAATCCATTTTGAGATAAAATATTTACAATTACTATACAGAAACCACTACATAATAGCAAGCTGCCGGTATGTAGTGGTTTTTTATAGTATATTTTTTTTAAAATTAAAAGAATATAACTGTCATTATTGCAAATAACGGAACGAGGATACCGAATGACCAGGCCATGTAGCCAAAGAAGCTAGGCATCTTAACACCGCTGTCTTCAGCGATAGAACGCACCATAAAGTTTGGAGCGTTACCAATATAAGTGTTTGCACCCATAAATACAGCACCGGCAGAGATTGCCACTAGAGTGCTGATAGCTTCAGTAGTTAACTTAACTGCATCACCACCGGCAGTATTAAAAAATACTAAATAAGTAGGAGCGTTATCCAAGAAGCTTGAGAGCATACCCGTTAACCAAAAATACATAACGTCTACTGGTTTTCCGTCTGGGGTTGTTACAAGAGAGATTAAATCTCTTAAAGCACCATTGTGAGCTGCTTTAAGAATGGCAATAGCGGGAATCATACTGATAAAAATACCTAAAAATAATTTACCGACTTCTACAATCGGGAACCATGAAAATTCGTTTAAACGACGATTTTCAGCGGTGGTAAGTTTAAGAGATAAAAGAGCTATTACAACTAAAATTACGTCACGAGCAATGTTTTGAAGCTCCATAGTAACGTGATAAACGGTTATGCCTGAGCCTGGCTTCCACATACCGCTCATTAATACAGCGGCAACAACACCAAGTAAAAGGAAGAGGTTTATCCCACCATCAATAGCAAGTTTTTCGTTGTTAGCACTTTTAGGGGCTTCAGGGGAACCTTCTTTTTTGTATAAGACAGTATCAATTACAAAATAAAGAGTTAACAAAACAGTCGCAGCGAACAAAGTTTCTGGCCACATATGTTGAGCTGTCCAGAAAAATGGTACACCTTTTAAAAACCCTAAGAATAAAGGTGGGTCGCCTAAAGGAGTTAAAGAACCACCAATGTTAGCTACTAAAAAGATAAAGAATACGACAGTATGTACTTTATATTTACGATGGTTAATAGCACGCAAGAGCGGGCGAATAAACAACATCGCCGCCCCGGTTGTTCCCATCCAGCTAGCGAGTAGAGTTCCGATAAGTAGGATTGTTAGGTTTACTGCCGGAGTCCCTGCTAAAGAACCTTTTAAGCGAACACCGCCGGCAACGGTAAAGAGTGAAAAAAGTAAAATAATAAATGGAATATATTCACCCAAAATAGTGTGTAATACTTCATATAAAGCGAGAGAAGAGCCATAGTATATAGTAAATGGCACTAAAAAAGCTAACGCCCAAAAAGCAGAAACCTTTCCAAAATGGTGATGCCAAAAATTTGGTGCTACCAGTGGAAAAATAGCAATAGATAGCAACATACAGGCAAAAGGAATTATCCACATAATACTAAGTTCCGCACCGTCTAAATGTGGTGCGGCATGTGCAACGTCGGCGACATGTGCAGCCTCCGTTGCGTTTGTTCCAATCGCCCAGCAAAGAGCCGGTATACATAATGTCATTAAAGCAGATAAGATTAACATCAATCCCGATTGTCTTTTCAATGTCATTTTTTTTCCTCCCGGATAGTTAATTGTTGTATGTTATTTTTAAAACAATGTTCTATTCTATAAAAGGCTAAGCTTTATGGCAATCTTTTATTTTAAGCTTATTTTATGATTTGGAAAACTCGATTTTTACGAAAGTTAATTATTACTATGCTTTATAACTCCGTCCAAAATTCCGTTAATAAAGCCTTTAGAATTTTCTTCGGCAAAAAGTTTGGATAACTCTAAGGCTTCGTTAATTGCTACTTTATGGGGAATATCATCACGATATAAAATTTCAAACATAGCTATGCGTAAAATAGTAATTTCTACTTTGCCCATACGTTCGATGCGCCAATGTTGTGAAAAAGTGGCAATATTTTTGTCCAAGTCGTTTAGGCTAAGCCAAACGCCATAGACTAAGTCCCATGCGTAGCCGCTTTGTTCGATATTGTTATCTTCGTTTTCTTCTTTAGACGGAACAGATAAAAACGCTGATTTTAATTTTTCTTCGTTATCTATTTGAGAAAAAGTCAGACCGTATAAAACTTGAAAGGCTTTGGCTCTTGCGTTTTTCCTACTGGCATTTTTCGGTTGAGAGCTTTTTGTTCCGCCGGTCTGCGATTTTGTGTCGTTGGTTTTGCTCATGTTAATCTCTTATATTTTTTCCAAGACTCTTATTGTCTCTAACATGGCGGCGGCGGCATCAACGCCTTTATTTCCGGCTTTTGTTCCGGCTCGTTCTATGGCTTGTTCTATGTTGTCGGTTGTAAGCAGTCCGAATCCCAAGGGAATTCCAAACTCCAAAGAAACTTGTGCCAAGCCTTTGGTCGCTTCGTTGGCAACAAAGTCAAAATGTGGAGTCGCACCTCTAATGACAGCACCAAGGGCAACGATTCCGTTAAATTTTTTAGATTGTGCAAGTTTCTTACAGACAATGGGCATTTCAAACGCACCGGGAATGCGAATAATCGTAATATCATTTTCACTTGCACCGTGGCGTGTTAAATAGTCAACAGCACCCCCAACAAGACGGTCTACGATCAAGTCATTAAAACGAGTGGCAAGAATGGCTATTTTTAGCCCTTTTGCGTCCATTTGTCCTTCTATTGTTTTCATGTTTGGCATTTTTGACTCCGAAATTTTTTACTTTTTATTGTTTATTTATTTCTTACATTTTTGATCAGGCAGGTTTAATAAATGCCCCATTTTTTCTTTTTTAGCTTTTAAATATAACGAGTTATGTTCACAAGCAGCAAGTTCTATCGGTACTCTTTCAACAACCTCAAGCCCATAACCTTCGAGTCCGACTATTTTTGTTGGGTTATTAGTCATAAGACGCATTTTCTTTATGCCTAAGTGAACTAAAATTTGTGCTCCGATACCATAATCTCGCAGATCAGGTTTAAATCCGAGTTTTTCATTGGCTTCAACCGTATCAAAACCTTGGTCTTGTAAGGCATAAGCTTTGATTTTATTAACTAAACCTATACCACGTCCTTCTTGGCGCATATATAAAACAACGCCTGAACCTTCGTCTTCTATTTTTGAGAGTGCTACAGAAAGCTGTGGACCGCAATCACAACGCAGACTACCTAAAATATCACCGGTAAAACATTCGCTGTGAACACGCACCAAGGTTGGTTTACTTGGATCAATAGTTCCTTTAACCAAGGCGATATGAACGTCATTGCTCAAGTCGTTTTCAAAGGCAATAATTTTAAAATCGCCGTAACGAGTTGGGATATTTGCTTCTGCCAGACAACGAATAGAGAGTAAGCCGGTACGCATGCGCAACCTGATTAAGTCTTTGATTGTTGCAATTTTTAGATTATGTTTTTCGGCAAATTTAATTAAATCAGGCATACGAGACATTTCGCCGTTGTCATTAATAATTTCACAGATAACCGCACCGGGCTTTAAACCGGCAAAACGAGCGAGGTCTACGCTACCTTCGGTTTGTCCGGCACGCACGAGTACGCCGCCTTTTTGGGCTTTTAAAGGGAAAATATGCCCCGGAGAAACAATATCGTTTGGTTTTACATCATCTTTAATCGCAGTAAGTATGGTGGTTGCTCGATCTGCTGCGGAAATTCCCGTTGTTACGCCTTTTCTGGCTTCTATGGAAACAGTAAAGTTTGTACCGAATTGCGATTCGTTTCTTGTTGCCATTAGTGGAAGCTCGAGTTTTTCAACCCACTCAGGTCCAAGGGGCATACAGATAAGTCCGCGTCCGTGAATCGCCATAAAATTAATGATTTCGGGAGTAATAAATTCGGCGGCAATCGTTAAATCACCTTCATTTTCACGATCTTCGTCGTCAACGAGAATAATCATTTTACCTTGGCGTATTTCTTCTATGGCTTCTTCGGCACTGCAAATTGGGGAATGAGCACTCATATTATTCTCCTTAACGTATCATAAATTTTTTTGTGATTTTTTTGTAATCTTTTATTAAGCTGTTTTTAAAATCCGTTTTCTCTTAAAAACTCCAAACTGAGCTGTGTTTTTTCCGCTTGTTTTTCCGTTTGTGTTTTGGGCTTAAGATAATGGGTTAACATACGTTTAACATATTTTCCCAGTAAATCGGTTTCAAGGTTAACTTTATAACCTTTTTTCCAAGTTGAAATATTTGTGATATTTTGTGTTTCCGGAATTATACTAACTGTAAAAAAATCTGTTTCACATTCATTAACGGTGAGGCTTATTCCATCTAACGCCACGGAACCTTTAGAAATAATTTCGCTTGTATATTCGTTTGGAATTAAAATTTTATAAATTATCGCCAATCCGACTTTGTTTATTTCGCTTACTTCGGCTAAACAATCAACATGACCTGAAACTAAGTGTCCGCCAAGCCTGTCGCCTAAGGCTAAAGCTCGTTCTGTATTGACTTTTGTTCCGATTTTCCAGTTGTTTAAATTGGTACATTTTAAAGTTTCGTTAGATACAAAGACGGTATAAGAGTCGGTCGTAAAGCTTTCAACGGTTAAACAAACGCCATTAGCGGCTATGCTTTCACCTTTTTGAAAATTTTTCAGTTCAAAAAGAGGCGTAAAGCATATTCGGCATTCGTTTGCCATTTTATCCAAACCGCTTATACGGGCTTGCCCTTGTATTATTCCTGTAAACATTTTGTTAGTTTTTCTTAGCTGTTATATTAGGCTGAAAAGTGTTTATACATTGTAAAATGTCGTTATGAGGTCTTAGCTTTATAATGGTATCAGTTCCGAGAATTTTTATACTCAATATTTTTAAAGGAATAGCTTCGGTCATTTGCATCGGACAACGCCCGTCAAAAAGACTGATTGCTTCATGGTCTCCTAATATTTTAGGGGCATAATGCAAATGAAGTTCATGTGCTAAACCGTCATCAAGCAAGGCTGTTCCGAGTTTTCCGCCACCTTCACACATGAGGTGATAACAATTGTGTTCTTTTCTTAAAATTTCCAAACCCACACTTAAATCAAGAGTAACCCTAGTTGAACTTCCAGCTTTTGCTTTAATGGGTAAACCGTAAACAGTTACTCCGATATTGCGTAAAGCGGCTGCTTTTGGGCTTGCCGCCGCTGCGACTGTTGTCCAAAAAATAGTTTGGGTTGGGCGTTCTTTAATGAGTTTAAAGTTTGATTCAGCAGAGGGTAGCCTTGAGGTTACGATAACTGCTAAGGGTTGTTTGGTTGCCGGAGGACAGCCCTCTTTGGGGCGATAAGTCAGGCTTGGATCATCTTGATTAAAGGTGTTGCCCCCAACGATAATAGCGTCCATCTTGCTTCTTAAAAAGTGTACCTCAGCCCTGCTTTCTTCCGAGCTAATCCACTGAGACTGTCCTGTTCTACTAGCGATTCTTCCGTCGAGGGTTGAGGCTAGTTTAAGAATAGTATAAGGCACATTTGTTGTTTTCCAAACATAAAAGTCGGCAATCAGATCAAGGCAGGCTTCTTCGGCTATTCCAACTTTAACGTTAAGCCCTTTTTCTTGTAAAAAAGTCGCACCGCCCGAGGCTTCGGGGTTTGGGTCAAGACAACCTATGACAATATTTTGAATGCCTGATTGTAAAATTGCCTCTGTGCAGGGCGGAGTTTTTCCTTTGTGTTTGCAAGGCTCTAAGGTGATAAAGAGAATATGATCCGTTAGGTTGAGGTTTTTATTTTTTGCTTCATTAAGAGCGTTAATTTCAGCATGAGCTTCCCCATAAGCTTTATGAAAACCTTGGGCAACTATTTCTCCTTGAGGTGAAACGATTAATGCACCAACACAAGGATTGGGCGTTGTTATCCAACGTCCTTGTTTTGCTAATTCTACAGCTTTTAACATTAAATTATGAATTTTGTGCTCAGAAATATTCAAAACAAACCTCTCGTAAACGATCTAATTAAAATAAACGGTGTTTTTCTCTTATAACCAAATTGTGTAAAATTTGCAAAGCACAAAGTAGTCTTTTTTATGAGAGTTTTTTTTAGGTAATGAGTAAAAATAATACAAATTTTTTGTGTTAAAATAGGTTAAGTTATATTCGAATTATTCTTAAAATTAATAATTTTAAGCTCAACTCCGGCTTCTTTCAAGATCTCATCGGCGAGAGGGTCGGGGTAGTTTTCGGCTGAATATATTGTTGTGATGTTACAGTTAATCAGCATTTTAGCACAAATACTGCATGGTTTGTGGGTGCAATAAATAACCGAACCGCCTAAGGGTATTCCGTGGAGAGCCGCTTGGATAATCACATTTTGTTCGGCGTGAAGAGCCCGACAAAGTTCGTGTCTTTGACCTGAGGGAATATTTTCTGCATCTCTTTTACAACCTATATCAAGACAGTGGGAGACTTTTGAAGGTGCTCCGTTATAGCCTGTTGCTAAAATTCTTTTGTCTTTAACTGCAATTGCCCCGACCCGTCTTCTTAAACAAGTAGAACGTTCTGCAACCAAATAAGTGATTTGCATAAAGTATTGGTCCCAAGAAATGCGTTGGGGTTTTATATTGAGTTCAGTCATGGTAAGTTTGTCTTGATTGTTCATAGTTTGAAGACCGTTGCAAAACTTTGTTTTATGTTCTTTGTTTATCATTTTATATTTTGTTTGCACGCCGCATAAAATGTCTTAATCCTCAAAAAAACGCTAAATTTACAGGAAAAATAAATTTGACTTTTGGTTTCGTGGTTATAGTTTCGAAGTTATAAAGTCTACCGGCAGGCAAAGCGGTATGAGTATCTTTATTCGTGTTTTTTAGAGTTGAGGCTATTGTGAAATAGTCTCGTCTTTTATTTTTCTATTAAAGAGCATTTGTTTTATTCGCCTGCTTAAAAAAATAAGTCAAGGAAAAGCTTTTATTTTGGTTTTTTAATAAAACAACAGGTCATTTCGTTTTTTGAAATGACCTGTTGTTTTGATATTTTTATATAAAGAGCTTACCAAGCAAAAAGTGGAAACTTTTTAGAAAAGGCGGTTACTCTTTTGTTTATATCAGCCAAAGCAGTTTCATTGTTGTGTTTTGCAAGAGCTTCAGTAATAAAAGCCGCAACTTGTTGCATGTCTTTTTCTTTAAAGCCTCTGGTGGTTAGAGCCGGAGATCCTAAACGAATTCCTGAGGTTACAAAAGGCGAACGAGTTTCAAAAGGTATTGTGTTTTTATTAACGGTAATACCGGCAAGGTCAAGGGCGTGTTCCGCATCCTTTCCCGTATAATCTTTTAAGCTTAAATCTAATAACATCAAATGGTTATCTGTTCCGTTTGAAACAAGTTTAAAACCGGCGTTTTTGAGTTCGCTTGCTAAAACTTGTGCGTTTTTCACAACCATTTTTTGATATTCTTTAAATGCGGGTTTTAAAGCTTCGCCAAGGGCAATGGCTTTAGCGGCAATAACGTGCATTAAAGGACCGCCTTGAATTCCCGGAAAGATTTGACTATTTATGGTTTTTCCAAATTCTTCAGTGGCAAAGATCATTCCGCCTCTTGGACCACGCAAAGTTTTGTGAGTTGTTGTCGTAATAAACTGGGCGTGCCCTACGGGAGTAGGGTGTTCGCCTGTTGCGACCAAACCTGCGATATGAGCCATATCGACCATTAATTTAGCCCCGACGGAATCGGCGATTGCTTTAAACTTATCAAAATGCAAAGTTCTTGGATAAGCACTTGCTCCGGCAACAATCAACGCAGGTTTATGTTCTTCGGCAAGTTTTTTGAGTTGATCAAAGTCAATCAATCCGCTTTCTTTATCAACTCCGTAAGACACGATCTTATAAAGACGACCGGAAAAGTTTACGGGGCTACCGTGGGTTAAGTGTCCACCGTGTGAGAGATCCATGCCGAGTATGGTGTCTCCGGGTTTTAAAGCGGCAAAGTAAACGCCCATATTTGCCTGACTGCCTGAGTGAGGTTGGGCATTAACATAGTCTACGCCAAAGAGTTCTTTTGCTCTTTCAACAGCCAAATCTTCTACCAAGTCAACATATTCACAACCGCCGTAATAGCGTTTATGAGCGTAACCTTCGGCATATTTATTGGTTAAAACAGAGCCTTGAGCTTCTCTAACCGCTTGAGAAACAAAGTTTTCCGAGGCGATAAGTTCAAGCTTTTCGGTTTGCCTTCCCATTTCTTTAATAATGGCATCAGCAACCGCTTTATCGTTTAAGATAATATTTTCCATTTATTGATTCCTTATGCTTCCCAACGTTTAAACAAGACGCTTGCGTTTGTTCCGCCAAAGCCAAATGAGTTGCAGAGAGCGTAAGTTGGATCAAGTTTTTTAGAACCGTTGGACATATAGTTTAGATCACATTCAGGGTCAGGGTTTTCATAGTTAATAGTTCCCGGAATAATCCCTGTATTTAAGGTCATAACGGAAAATACGCTTTCAATACCGCCGGCAGCACCGAGTAAATGTCCGGTCATTGATTTATTCGCAGTAATCGGAATATTGTAAGCATGTTTGCCAAAGAGCTTTTTGATTGCTGTTGTTTCACAAAAGTCATTAAGATAAGTGGAGGTAGCGTGTGCATTAATATGATCAATATCAGACGGTTGTAACCCGGCATCTTTGATCGCATTACTCATGGCTTTTGCCATGCACTCTCCGTCTTCTCTTGGGGCAGTCATATGGTTTGCATCATCAGAAGCACCGAAACCAATGATTTCGCCATAGATGGTTGCTCCACGAGCCTTAGCAGACTCGAGACTTTCAAGCATTATGAATCCGGCACCTTCGCCCATAACAAAGCCGTTACGGTTTTTATCAAAAGGACGAGAGGCTTTGGTGGGTTCTTCGTTGTGAGTAGAAAGGGCTTTCATGGATGTAAAGCCGGATATACCCATTGGGGTAATGGTTGATTCAACACCGCCCGTAATCATAGCATCAGCACGCCCGAGTAAAATCTCGGAATAAGCCGCACCGATAGCATGAAGAGCAGAGGCACAGGCACTGGTCATAACTACGTTTGTGCCTTTTATTCCGGTCGCTATAGCGATTTGTCCGGGTGCCATGTTTGATATAAGCATGGGTATCATAAAAGGAGAGACTTTGTTTGGGCCGGCTTCGACCAAGCGAGAGTGGAACACTTCGATTGTCGCAAGACCGCCTATTCCAACACCAAGAATAATACCTATTTTATCTTCGTTTTCAGGGGTAATAACATATTTGGAATGGCTCATAAGAGAGTTTCCGTTGGCAACGGCATACTGCACGAATAAATCCATGCGTTTTGCATTTTTTGCACTGATTCCAAAGTGTTCGGGGTCAAAGTTTTTGATCTCACCCGCTATGCGACTAGTATATTCAGACGCATCAAAACGTGTAATGGGGGCTATCCCAGATTTACCAGCCACAAGATTTTCCCAGCTACTGGCGAGGTCGTTGCCCAGTGGGGTTAGAGCCGAAAGACCTGTAACCACAACGCGTTTTCTAGACATGGATAAATCCTCAATCAATAAAATTATTAAAAAAAAAATTACCAATAACAATTTATATAGTATATAGTTTATTGTTATAAAAGGCAATGAATTATTAGTATTAAGACCTTGTTCTGTTATATCAAGACCATTGCAAAACTTTGTTTTGCGTACTTTTGTCATCATTTTATGCTCTGTATGCACATAGCATAAAACGTCTTAAGTCACAAAACCCACTAATTTTACAGGAAAATTAAATTTTCCTTATTCGTGGTTTTTGGAGTGTCTTTCTGACGAAAGCCACTTTGAGCCTATTGTGCAATAGTCTCATATCAGTAAAAAAATTACCTTATGTTTAACATAAGGTAATTTTAAAGTATAACTCATTATAAAACCAGAATTTTGCCTGATAGTTACAATGATAAAGATAATACATTGATAAGTTTTTTATATCAAACTTATTTTGTTTTATTTTCGATATATGAGATAGCGTCTTGTACTTTAAGAATTTTTTGAGCATCATTTTCATCAATGGTGATGGAGAAAGTATCTTCCATATTCATGATAAGCTCAGTCAAATCAAGAGAGTCAGCACCAAGGTCTTCTAAAAAAGAAGCTTCTGGTTTAACGTCTTCCGGTTTAACTCCGAGTTGATCAACAATAATTTTTCTTACTTTTTCTTCTACAGACATGATTCCTCCGAATGGTTGCTACCATTTTATTTTATGTTTAAAAACAAGCTCTTTTACAAGCTTGAAATGTTTTTTAACTATACATTCCACCGTTTACTGCCAATACTTGAGCCGTAATGTAATTAGCTTTTGGAGAGGCTAAAAACGCTACTGCTTCGGCTACATCTTCGGCTGATCCAAGACGACCGAGGGGAATAGCCTTTGCGTAATTTGCTTTAACTTCATCAGACAATGTTGCAGTCATTTCCGTTTCGATAAAACCGGGGGCAACTGCGTTGACGGTAACGTTTCGAGCCGCCAATTCTTTTGCCAAAGATTTGGTCATTCCGATAACACCGGCTTTAGTCGCAGAGTAATTGATTTGCCCGGGGTTACCCATTTGCCCTACAACAGAAGATATATTGATAATTTTTCCGCTACGTGCTTTCGCCATTAATTTACTGGCTTCACGCATACAATAAAACGCTCCGCGTAAGTTTATATCGATAACTGAGTTAAAATCTTCGTCTTTCATGCGTAAAATAAGACCATCTTTGGTGATTCCCGCATTATTAACCAAAACTTCGAGTTTAACTTTATCTTTAATTTCATTGTTAAAGAGTTCGCTAACGGCGTTTGAGTCTCCGACATTAAGTTTAAAAGCTTTTGCTGTTCCGCCGCTTTTAATAATTTCGTTTACTACCGCTTCGGCTTCGTCTGACCTGCTGACGTAAGTCAAGATAATTTGAAAACCGTCTCTGGATAAAATTTTAGCTATACTTTTTCCTATTCCTCTCGAACCGCCGGTAACTAGTGCCGTTGGGGCTGTGGGGCTAAATTCACCCATGTGCAGGTCTCCTTTAGTGCTTTGAAAATAAGATTTTTAGTGATTAATCACTAAACAACAACTTTATATTTATGTTAAAATAAAAATAAAACGCTTTTAAAAATTACGCATTATTCAGTTTGTTTTTTATATATAACCGAAGAATCAACGAAAGACAATTATTTAGTTTAAGAGAAAGATTAATTTTTTATTGTTTGAAATAAGGCGGTTCCCCATGTAAAACCGGCCCCAAACGTTGTAAGCAAAATTTTTTGATTTTCTTTGATCAATTTTTTTTCTTTTGCTTCTTTTAAAGCAATGGGAATTGAGGCGGCTGAGGTATTTCCATATTTTTCTACATTGGAAAAAATTTTTTCTTGGCTAAAATTCATTTGTTTTCCAACGGCTTCGATAATACGCATATTGGCTTGATGTGAAATAAATAAGTCAATATCGTTTCCCGTTAGGTTCATCTGGGTTAAAAGTTCTTCACAAATACTCGTCATAGAACGCACGGCGTGTTTAAATACTTCTCTTCCTTCCATTTCCAAAAAGTATTCTTTTCCGACTTTATCGTTTAATTTATAAGGATAAGCCGAGCCACCGCCTTTTATGGTTAAAAGTTGTCCCAAGTCTCCGTCAGAATTTAATTTTAGACCGATCAGATTGGCAAAACCTTTTTTTTCTCCGATTTTAGAATCTTTGTGAGTAAAAACGCCCGCTCCGGAGCCGTCTCCAAATAAAACACAGGTTGTTCTATCTTCCCAGTTGGAACGCAAAGATAAAATCTCAACGGCAACGAGTAAAACAACAGCGTTTGGGTTAGTCGAAACAAGGGCGTTAACCAACTCTAACCCATAAATAAACCCAGAACAGCCGGCATTAATATCAAGCGCCGTTTGTCCTTTAATATTCAACTTTTGAGCAATGATACAAGCGTTATTGGGGCAGTAAGTATCAGGGGTGCAAGTCGCACAAATAATGTGAGTCAGTTGTTCGGCTTTTATGCCGGCATCATTCAATGCCTGCAGAGCGGCGGTTACAGCGAGGTCTGTTCCAAGCTCTTGGTCAATAACTCTTCGTTCTTTTATTCCGGTTCTGGTATAAATCCATTCATCAGTCGTATCAACAATCTTTTCAAGATCTTTGTTGGTAATGACTTTTTGGGGAATACCCGCTCCGACTCCTCGCAACTGAGCAGAAAAATTCATAATAACAACCTTAGTGCTTAATTGCTTTGCTATAGCGAGAAAGTTCTTCGTTAGCACTGATTGCTTCGGTTAAGCGTTGATTTGTGCCTTTCCTGACATAATTTGCCGCCATGATGGTTGCATTAGTGATGGCTTTGATGTTTGATTTTCCATGACAGACTATGGCGATATTTTGCAAGCCGAGCAGGGGCGCTCCGCCATATTCGGCATAATCTACGATACGGGAAAAGCGTTTAAAGGCTGATTTAGAAAGCCAAGCTCCGAGTTTGGTTACCGTAGAAGAAAAAATTTCGCGTTTTAAAACTCTGGCGAGCGAACCGGCAAGACCTTCGGATAACTTTAAGGCAACGTTACCGACAAAACCATCGGAAACAATAACATCAACATCACCCGTAAAGAGGTCTCTTCCTTCAACGTTTCCAACAAAATTAATATTTTTTGCCAATTTAAAGAGATCGTAAGATTCTTTAACAAGGTTGTTGCCTTTTCCTTCTTCTTCGCCAATAGATAAAAGCCCGATTCTTGGGCTTGAAATATCGAGCAAATCTTGGGCAAAAGGGTGAGCCATAAGACCAAACTGAAAAAGATGGTGGGCTTTACAGTCTACGTTAGCACCAACATCAAGCAAAATAGCCGGATTTTTTTCGGTTGGGATAATGGTTGCGAGTGCTGGGCGCTCAACTCCGGGAACACGCCCGATAATAAACATTCCGCAAGCGACTGAGGCTCCGGAATGACCTGCACTGACAAAACCGTCAGCCTTAGCTTCTTTGACCAAACGACAACAAATCTGAATAGACGCATCTTTTTTGCGTCTTAATATATCAGACGGTTGTTCGTTCATAAGGGCAACTTCAGCTGCATGAACTATCTCAAAATTAACGCCACTACAATCGTGTTGTTTTAGTTCAAGTTCTATAGCTTCTTTACGCCCTACAAGGAGTAGGTCGATATTGCTACTGCGAGCTGCGGCTAATGCCCCAGGTAACACAACGGGCGGTCCAAAATCGCCGCCCATAATGTCAACAGCTATAACAGGTTTTTTAATACCCATATAAATTAGTTCGCCTCTGTGCTTTTTACCTGAACAACAGTACGATCACGGTAAACGCCACAAGCAGGACAGGCGGTATGAGAAAGGGTTGCTTCTCCGCATTTGCAGAAAACAACGTTAGGAATGTCTACTTGGTGGTGGGCGCGACGCATTCCTTTTTTGGATTTTGATTTTTTATTTTGTTGAACAGCCATGTGTATCTCCTTGGGCTTTCTTGGTATTAGATTAAAATGTTAAGATTTTTTGTTGAGATGTAAATTTTGTAAAGCAGCAAGTCTTGGATCTTGTATTTCTGATTTACATTCGCAAGTAGCTTCGTTAAGGTTTTGTCCACACTCGGAACAAAGCCCCTTACAGCGTGTATTACAAAGAGGTTTAACGGGAAGAGATAAAACAAATTCTTCCCATGCCAGAGCAAAAAGATTTATTTCAAAGCTTTTTAGTTTTTGGTTATAACGCAAAACTTCGCTGTCTGAGTCAAGATCAAAGTCTTGTTCTTCTTTTGTTGCTTGTTTAGTCGTTTGGTTTGATTTTAAAATATGTTTATTTAGCGGTGTATCAAAAGAAAGTTCGGGCGGAAAAGGTTCAAAGCTTTCAAAACTATGAGAAACCGTAACTTTTGTGTCTTCTGTGCAACGATTGCAGGGCAACACGAATTCGCCGTTTATTTGACCACGCACAAAACAACCCTCGGCTTGGGGCAAAACAAAAAATATTGCTTTAAGCGGAGAGGTGATTTGACAGTCTAAATTATATTTATCAATAAAATCAGTGAAATATTTTTCTTCACTAATTTCAAACTGTTTACCTTCGGCAGGTATAGCATTAACATCAATCCATAACTGACACATTATATCCTCACAAATGAACCTTTTAACTTTAAATCTTTATTCTTGTCAAGGAAAAGGCGTAATTTTTCATTAAAGTATTTTTTCTATGAAAAGTATTTTTTATGGTGCCTTATTGATTTATTTTTATTATTTTTACCCAAAAAATATTTTTTATTTTGATAACTCTTTAATCATATTATATAATTTTTATATATTCTTTTTTATAAAAATAGTTGCATTTTGTTTGGTTAGGGGGTATATATCTCTTTCTTTAATTTTTTGTGCGTAAATTTGTCATGAATTTTATTTATAGATCGGAGGGATTATTATGTCCAGAGAATGTGCAATGTGTGGAAAACGTCCTCAAGTAGGGAACAGCGTAAGCCACTCTAATATTAAGAACAAACGTCGTTTTAACCCAAACTTACAAAATGTACGTCATCAACATCCTAACGGTCAGGTTGTTACCTTGTCTGTTTGTACAAGATGTTTACGTAGTGGTTCTGTTGTTAAGCCTGTGGCGCGTAAAGCAAATTAATTTTTTTGTTATTTTGTTTTTAACGGTTTACACTTTAAAGGTGTAGACCGTTTTTTTTGTGTCTTTATTTTTTTATAAAGATGTTGTATTTTATTTGAGAGTTAATACTGTTGATTTTTTATATGAGGTATTTTTATGCAAACTTATTTGGAAGATGTGGTAAAAACTCCGCAAAGTGTGAACCCCTTACTTAATACGCTTGGGGTAAAAATTGTTGAATTAAGCGATAAAAAAGCGATATTTAGCCTTAAAGTTTGTGAAAACCTCGCACAGGGAGCGGGAAATTTGGCAGGTGGAATTTTAGCCACGATAGCCGACGAAGCAATGGCGCATGTCTTATTAAAGGCTTTGGACGGACACAAACAAATAGTAACCACCAACTTAAACGTGAGTTTTTTGCGGGCTGTGAGACAGGGGCTTATTACTTGTGAGGCGATTGTTTTAAAAAAAGGTCGCAGTGTGGCTTTCGTTGAAGCTAAAATATATAATGATGAAAAAGAATTAATTTCTACCGCCACGGCAACCTTTCATATAAGTCAAATTAAATAGAATTATTTTATAATTATAATTTTGTTAAATCTATATTGGGTTTATTGTTGATATAAAAAAAGAGTCAGTCTTAAATATTTAGACTGACTCTTTTAAATTTCTTAAAATAGATAAATTATCTTAGAAATTAATAGAATACATTATTTGAGAACTTGTTTGTTCGTGAGTTGTTGATGTGCCCCTGAACATTCCATCATTATTTACTCTTACTTTTGGAGCGTAAGAAAAGCTGGCGTTAACGGAATGTGTTTCATTAAACTTATAACCAAAACCGGCGGTGTAATGATTTTCTATAATAGCAGGGAACATTGGAGTAGCATTTTTGTTAACAGGGTTGTCGCCTAAGTTTACCCCGGCTCTTAAAGTTAGTTCCGGTAAAGACGGTAGGGTATAAGCCAAGCCCATTGATACTACGTTTTGATCTCTCCAGTCTTGGCGTAATTCTGCTTTTTGGTTACCTTGGGTGATAGTAATAGTTTGCATCACCTCAGACCAAAAGATTTTTTGATAATCAGCGGTAAACATAAGATCATCAGTAATATTGGCGGCAAAACCAATATTAGCTGTTGCAGGCATATCAAAGCCTTCAACTCTTGCACCTTTACCCGTTAAATCGCCTATACCGCCTTTATTGTGATAAGCTCCACCAATAGTGAAACGGTCATGCAATTTATAAGTAAAGCCTAATTTTCCTGATACACCATAATCAGAGGTAGCACCGCTAAAGTCAGAACCGTCTTTAAAGTCAAATTTGGGCATCATTGGACCTCGTGGTTTCAAGACTATGTCCATTTGAGCTTGAGTCAATGAGATTGTGGCACCTATGGTAAACTTATCGGTAACATCGTAAGCGAAAGGCACTAAGATTTTACCGACAATCACTTGAGAATACATACCTAAGTTATCATCAAGATAGTCTGTTCCCATTCCGCCAAGAGAATACATACCGATACCATAGGCAAAATCACCATCTTTTCTGACGTAACCAATAGCTGGCATTAAAAACAAATCTGAGCTAGACTTATAGGTTTTTCCGGGAGTTTCATAACGCACGTCCGGCATTAAAAAACCTAAAGCAATATCAACTCGATTGCCATCAGGCATAAGCCCCAAGGTTGCGGGGTTATTAGACATAGCCGCTGTTCCGTTGTCATACGCCATGGAGGCACCGCCCATTGCCTGACTGATTGGGCCGTATCCGTCAAAGAGCATACCGTTTGTGGCGAAAGCTTGTTTAGCTGTAAAGGTGGATAAAGTAACAGCTGACAACATTAAGAACGCTAAAAAAGCTTTAACTTTGGTTTGGTGAAAATTTAACATAAACATACCTTTCTGATATTGTTGGTTTCTTTTATGTAGGCAATTACATAATATATTTATATTAATAAATATTTAAAAATAGAAAAAAAGCAAGCAAAAAATAGCTTAACAGCAGTTTTTTTCTTAAAGATTATTTGAAATATATCATGGTTTTATAAAACATCTGTTCTTTTAACTTGAAATATATTATTTTTAGTGTACTTATCTTGATATAATTTCAATAAAACAAGAGTTCTGTGTAGATAAAATTTAATTTAAAGGGTTATAATTTATGAAAAAAATACTATGTTTATTACCTGTATTCATGCTAATGCTTTCCAGTTGTGCAGTTAAAAAAGATTGGGCTGCTACTGGTGGTAGCCGTGCTGATGCGACAGTGCGTTTATCTTATAGTTACGGTGGATTTGAACAGCCAGTAGTTGATGAAGCACAGGCTCTTGCGGTAGCAACTCAGCGTTGTCAATCATGGGGCTATACAGGAGCAGATTTGCGTACTTTTGTCATCGCTTTATGCTCTGTATGCACATAGCATAAAACGGCTTAAGTCACAAAACCCACTTATTTTACAGGAAAATTTAATTTTCCTTATTCGTGGTTTTTGGAGTCTCTCTCTGACGAAATCCACTTTGAGCCTATTGTGCAATAGTCTCAAATGCGTGGCAATTTGCTGAAAACAATTTGTCAATATAACTACTTATTTTTTGATTTGATTCTGTTGATATTCTTGCTTAGTTTTATCAATAGTTTTGCCGTTGATTCCAATGTTTTCATCGGGCAATTCTTTAATCGTAACAAAGAAAAATTCGCTTGGAATCTGTGTAATTTTTGACGCAACTTGTGTTATTTCTTCAATCAGCTTACTTTTTTGCTCTTTCGTTAACGAGCCACTTTCTATTGTTATATATGGCATTTGTACTCACTCCAAATATTTACGAACTAAAATTTTATTTTAAATATAATTTTTAACAAATGCGTGGCAATTGTTCACCTTCAAGCATGGAAAGTAGTCTTGTTCCACCGAGTGGAGTTTCTAAAAGCACTTGCCCGGCTTTTGCGTTTAGGGTGCGTTGTCTTTTTTACCTGTTGGTTTGCAATTTTTATACTATGATTTATTATTCATCATAAGTTAACTTCTTTTTAAATCCTTTAACCATTGGATATCCTAAGTTTTCATAAAATGTATGTGCTTCTTTCCTTGCATTTCCAGAAACTAGTATAATGAGTGCACACTTGTTTGAATATGCAATGGCTTCAAGTTCTAGCATCAACATTTTTCCAATACCTTGACCTCGATAACTTTCTGAAACAACTACGTTTTCAATGAGCATAAAAGGGGCACATAAATCAATCAAATCGTAACATATAACCCCCATAGCCGTACCAACTGCCTTGTTCTCTTGATTTAGTGCAACAAGGAGATAATAATTTTTATCCTTTGATATTAAATCAAATATTGGTTTCATTTTATTATGTTCTGGATATTTCTTCGTCAATTGATAATATAGGCTGCTTAACTCTTCAACATCTGAAAGATTTGCTTTCTCTATTTTCATATAACAATCTCCTTTAACAAATGCGTGGCAATTGTTCACCTTCAAGCATGGAAAGTAGCCTTGTTCCACCGAGTGGAGTTTCTAAAAGCACTTGTCCGGCTTTTGCGTTTAGGGTGCGTTGTCTTTTTAATTCAATATTACCTGGTGCAAAGATTTCACCAATATAACAGGCGTTTTGACTCGCTTTATGTTTGTGCATAATTTCTAGAGCTTTGTCTTGGTACTGTTTTGGTAAAATACAGATTAATTTTCCTTCATTCGCAAGGTAAAGAGGGTCTAGCCCTAAAATAGAACAGCCTTGTTTAACATCATTTAATACAGGGATTAGACTTTCTTCAATTTTACAAACTACGCTTGATTGCATGGTAATTTCATTTAAAGTTGTCGCTAAACCACCTCTTGTTGGGTCTCTTAAAACGTGTATTTCTGGAATGTTTTGGATTAATTCTTCGATAATTAAGTTTAGCGGAGCAGAATCGCTTTTTAAAGCCGCACCAAGAGGCAGGTTTTCTCTGGCCGCCATAATGGTTAAGCCATGATCGCCCATAGTGCCTGAAATTAAGACCACATCGCCCGCCTGAGCTTTAGAGCCTGAAGGGGGATTATTCGAGATGATTTCTCCTAAGCCTGTGGTATTAATAAAAATTTTATCAACCGCCCCCTTAGGAACAACTTTAGTATCGCCGGTAACAATCAGAACTTCGGCTTCTTTGGCTGCTTCCGCCATGCTTTTAACTATGCGTTCAAGCAGTTGCATATCCAAGCCTTCTTCTAAAATAAAAGCTGTGGATAAATAACGGACTTTAGACCCTAACATAGCGACATCATTCACTGTTCCGTGGACGGCCAAAGAGCCGATATTCCCGCCTTTAAATTCTAAAGGAGTAACGGTATAAGAATCGGTACTTATCGCTAAGTGTCCTGATAAGTGTAGTTCAGCGGCGTCGTTCATTTGTCTTAAAATCGGATTGTCAAAATAATGTAAGAATAAATCATTAATCAAACGATGCGAAGCTTGTCCGCCACTGCCATAATCTAATAATAAGTTACCGATAAATTTAGTTTTAGAGTCTTTAGACATGGTAAATCCTTAAATTATTATACATTATATTTATAGTAGGCCGCACAACTGCCTTCGCTAGAGACCATACAAGGTCCGACAGGGTTGGCGGGGGTACAGATTTTTCCAAATAAAGGGCATTTATTGGGTTGCATTTTACCTTTTAAAATTTCGCCACAGCTACAACCTGCGAGGGGTTTAGTAGGTTTTAGCGTTAAACCTAAACGCTTTAACGCATCAAAGCGTGCATATTTTTCTCTTAAACGCATGCCCGCTTCGGGGATACTGCCAATGCCCCTAAATAAACCATCGCACACTTCAAAAACTTCATTCATAACAGCACAGGCTTTGGGGTTTCCGTTTTCTGCCACAAGGCGTGTGTATTGGTTAATGAGTTTTGGCTTTCCTGTGTTTTGCATCTCGCTCATATAAATAAGAGATTCGAGAATATCCGCAGGTTCAAATCCGCCAATGACAGAAGGCATTTTAAAATCAGTAATGAGAAATTCATAGGGTTTTACACCAATCACTGTGGAAACATGCCCGGGAAGGAGTAGGGCGTCTAGCTTTGGAGCTTCTTTATCGCTAAGCAATGCGGAAAGTACGGGTGGAACGAGTTTATTGGCACAAAATACGGCAAAGTTGTTAAGCTTTAAAGCTTCGGCACTTTGGATTGTCGCCGCTATGAGGGGAGTGGTTGTTTCAAAGCCAACACTCAAAAAAACAATTAAATGGTCAGGTTTTTTTTGTGCTAATTCAAGTGCATCAAAAGGTGAATATAAAACAGAAATTTTTGCACCATTTGCTTGTGCGGTTTTTAATGAACGCCCGTCAGGACTGGGAACACGCATAAGGTCGCCAAAAGTGGCTACTATTACTTTATCTTGAGAGGCTATATCTAAAAAAGCCATTACTTCGCTATCGTGAGTAACGCAAACTGGGCAGCCTGGACCAGATAAATGAGTAATATCTTTAGGTAAAATACCTTTTAACCCACTTTGGAAAATAGACATGGTATGAGTTCCGCAAACTTCCATAAAAGTAAGCGGTTGTTTTAAATTGGCTTCAAGTTTATCTAATAATTTTGCACAAAGCTCGGGGTTATGAAAAGCTTCTTGATTAAACATGATAGTCTCTTTTTTGTCTTTAAGTTATGGTTTTGTTTTACTTGTTTTGTATAAAACAGTTTTGCTCGCTTGTCATGTTTAAATATTGGTGGTTTATGAGGGAGTTTTTATTTTTTTGTTTCTCTGGTTTTAAAATAATTATAATAGGCTTTAAAACAGCTCATAACAGGGGAATTGGGATTTAGTTTTTCTTCTACCGTATCAAGCCCCGGTGGTTCGGGTACGATATATTCATAGACAACAGGTTGTTCTATTCCTTTATAGCTGTCTAAGCCTTGTTTGCCTTTGGGCAGGGTCAGTTGGGCTTTTACAAAAAAATTTTCGCCCATGATATCCCAGAGATATTCATTAACCAGTCGCATGATCGTTTGGAGCTGATAATGAGCCTCTTGCATCATTATACTATCTTCAACGGCAAGCACCAGAGTTCTGTCTTTATTTCCGAGAGGTTTAACCAGTTCGGCTAAATCTTCGCCCAAAACTTCTGACCATGCCAGCCAAAGGCGAGTTAGCCGCATCGACTCAGTACCTTTTTTGCGTTTTGTAAACCTGTTTATGCCGTCTGAAAACGACAAAAGCTTACGATTACGCAAGCTTTTTGGGTTTTTTACAACATTATTAGCATTGGAATAACTAAGGTTTGTTGATGTAAAGTTTTTTTGTGGCATTTTTTGCTCAAAAATAGATTTTTATTATTCTATTTAAAGAGATAAATTTTGATATTTCAACTTTTAATAAGGTTATAACGCCACTACGGAATTTTGAACACCTTCAAAACCGGAAGCTGTATACTCGTCGGCTTCGGGGTCATTGATCCATTCCGAGGAGTTTAAAACATATCTATAACAATGCTTTTCTCCACAAGGTAATGAAAATTCAATGCTTGCCGAACCATCTTTAAGTATTTTCATGGGGTTTAACTCCCAATCGGTAAAGCTAGCCGCCAACGCAACTTCTTTTGCATTTTTAATGTCGTCTTTAAACAGTTTAAAACGAACTCTACACTTATCGCCAACTTTGTTATAAGTTTTAATAATGGGCATGAGTCCTCCTTATAGCCAAAAATAAGGCTATAGTTTGAGTGTTTAAGGTATATATACTTTTTTATATACGATAAACAAATAAAAGGCAACTTAACAAGAGGCTGTGTTTAAAGATTCTACTAAAGTTTCGCGTAAATCAAGAGCGTCTTGGTTATCAATGCCACAAAGGTTAAAAACAGACGAAAGCAACAAATCAATGCTAACGTTCATTTCTAATGCACCATTGTTGATTATACAGTTTTCACCTTCGATACGCATTTTGTACACACGATAACTTTTTTGTGCCGCAGAACCGCTTACTATTGAATAAACGTATTGGCCACTTTCTTCTTTGTAGAGGCAATGACGGGTGAGAACACCGCTAACATCCTCATAGTACGAGCTTTCTGAAAACATTCTGCCGCGAAAACGGACTTCATCTCCGAACTCGTTCTTTAAGGAAATCTGCTCCATTTTACTCTTCCTGTTTTTGCCTGCCGTTAACTTGTCAGCAGGGTCAACTGCATAGGCGCATTTGCCTTTGCAACTTTGTTTTGTTTGTCTTTGTTTTTCTCTGAATTAAGAACATTTTTCTTCTTTGTTCTTGATTCATGGTTGACTCTTCTTTTGAGGGAAAAGTTCGCCTCCGCCTTGTTCGTTTCAATAAAGTAGTGAAGTCGATTTTAGAAACCTTTCTTCCCCACCTGCTTGAATTATTATTAAAGAGTATTCTCTAATATTTTTGTTGAAATTTGTTTTTATTAATGTTTTATCGCTGGCATAATACATTTTGCAATAACACGTCGTCATCTATGGACATTTCTAAACTACCATTGTTTATTATGAAACTATCCCCTTCACGACGCATTGTATAAACACGAGACTTTTTTTCTTCTCCTGAACCGCTTACTATAAAGTAAACGTATTCACCATTTTCTTTTTCGTAGAGGCAATTCCGGGTAAGAACACCGCTAACATCATCATAGTGTGCGTTTTCTGAAATCATTCTTCCACAAAAACAGACTTCTTCTCCGAACTCGTTTTTTAAGGAAACCTGTTTCATTTTACGCTACCTGTTTGGGGGTTGTTAACTGGTTGGAAGAGTCAACTGCATAGGCTCGTTTGCCTTTGCGGCTTTGTTTTGTTTTTCTTTGTTTTTGACCGAATCAAGCATATCTTTTTTATCTTGGTTTGATTCAGAATTAGACTCTTCTTTGGGGAAAAGTTCGCCTCCGCCTTGTTCATTCCAAAATGCTGTAAGATCAACTTTAGAAATTCGCCAGCCTCTACCTAAGCGAGCCGCCCTTAAAGAGCCTTCTTTTATTGCTCTTCTTAGGGTCTCTTTATGGCAACTTAATAAAGTTGCAGCTTCGCTGAGGGTATAGGTTGTCTTCTTCATTCTTTATTGACCTGAATATTAACAAAAAGCAATACTAATTTTAGCTTTTTGCTAAAAAAAATCTAAAAAATCTTTATTTTTTTTCTAACTTTTAAGCTAAAATAAAGTAATCTATAGTTGATATGTTGACCACTACCATTAAACACGACTTAATGTCAACAATATATCTTTAAAATAGTATAAAAAACATTTAGCATGTTGTATATTGTTTAAAAGTGTAATCAGCGTCTTTAATATACCGAGATATCGATAAGGTTTTTATCATTAATAATACTTCGATATTATAACTTTTACCTGTTTAATATTGATTAAAATTTACTTTGTGTCAATATATATCTTTTAGGTATAACCACCTCAACCACAATCAACTCAAATAAACTTAAATCAACTTTGATTAACAAAAAGCAGAGAAGGGTAAGAGTGCGTTTTTTTTGTTCTTTTTCTAACCCATTAAATTGTATAGAATAAATTAAAAAATTATTTTTATTTTGAAAAACTGGACTTCGCCTAAACAAAGTTTTAGATTAAAAAAATAACAAAATATAACAAAGAGTAAAAAATGCGTAAAAAACCAGCTCCAAAACTTCCAAAACCAGAAGATGAAATTTTAGAAAAAAGCCGTTCTCAAAAAAAACGAGAAAGTACAGCGATCCAAGAGCTTGGCGAAAGACTCGTTGCTCTAACCAAAACAGGGCAGGGCAGGGCAAGGCTCAAAGAGCTTGTTGCTCTTGAATTGTTGGATTTGGACGTTTATAATGCCCTTCTTGAGCTTGGTGCTCTTAAAACTCACGAGGCAAAACGCAGGCATATGCAATATATTGGTAAGATGATGCGCCTTTGTGATTTGGATAAAATGCTTCAAATATCTGAACTTATAGCTAAAGATTAAGTTTTTAATTTAGGATTTTGATTTGAACAGCGTTGAAGGGTTTAGGGAAAAATTTGTTTTAGTGGCTCCGTCTTGGGTAATTCCCGGTGGTATAGTTGAAAATTCAATGTTTTTAGCCGATAAAGTTGATGAAGTATCTTTGTGCTTTTTTGAATTGAACTCGTCTTTGGCGTATACAGAAAAAGATATTCCACAAAGCTTAGCCCTCTTGCCTCTTTCGTGGCAGGTGCATTTGCCTTTTGATTTGCCTGATAAAGCTGAAATGGCTTTTGAAAATTGTTTGGAGTTGTTAAAAAAAATCTCTTTTTTACGTCCAAAAGCTTGTGTTTTACACCCGTTTAAAGGTGAAGGCGGAGTAAGTGAGCTTCGTTGTTTCTTACAATTATGGCAAAACTTAGATTTTAGTGTTTTTATAAAACCTGAACTTTGGATTGAAAACACTGAAGAAAATGATCTTATTGAACTGTTCGATTTGATTTGTGAATTTGATTTGGGTATTTGTTTTGATCTTGGACACGCCGTTGCGTATAATCAAACAGAATTAATAAGGCTTATCACAACAGAAAAACATTTGACGAACAGGGTCAGGCAAGTGCATATTTCGGTAATTGATAAAAATATTCATGCTTCACGGCATTTGGAATTACCTTCCGTTAATGATGTAAAATGGAAAAACGAGTTGGCTTTTTTTAAGCCACTTTTAAAAAAATTAGCTCAAGGTACTAGATTACAGCCTGAAATTTTTAACTGGAAGAAATATATAAATTCGGTTAACAGATTAAATAAGTATTTTGATTAAAAAAATGTAAAATCTAGTTTTTCAAGGGTTCTTTATTGGTGATTTAAAAGGGAGGCAACAAAATGCAAAATTTATCTCGCAAACCTATAGTCAGCGGACGTTTTTATCCTGATAATGCTCAAGAATTAGGCGGGGTTGTAAAAAGATTTTTAGAAGTTAAAAGTGGTGTTGTTATTCCTGAAAAACCAAGCTTGATGACGATAATTCCTCACGCCGGTTATCTGTTTTCCGGAGTTGTCGCCGGAGCAACTTTGGGTACGGCACATTTAGAAAAAAATTGTATTTTACTCGGACCAAACCATACCGGACGAGGTGAGGCTTTATCGGTTTGGCCCGGCGGAGAATGGCTTAGCCCTTTAGGGGCGGTTCCCGTTAATTCTTCTTTGGCTAAAGCCATTATTGATGCAAAGCTGGGTTTTGTTGCTGATACTGAGGCTCATTTGGGAGAACATTCTTTAGAAGTAACCTTGCCTTTTATTCAAGAAAAATTGTGTATTCAAGATAAAGGCATTTGCATTCCCCCTCATATTGTTCCTATTTGTGTGGCGAGTGTTGATTTTGAAACCTTAAAAAAAGCCGGGCAAGGTCTTGGAAAACTTATTAAAAAGTATAATGCTCAACACTCTTCCCCTGTTTCCTTGATTGTAAGCTCTGATATGAGCCATTATGTTTCCGCCAAAGAAGCCAGTCGCCTTGATAGTTTGGCATTAAACGAAGTTTTGTCTCTCGATCCTAAGGGCTTGTTTGATGTGGTAAATCGTGAAAAAATAAGTATGTGCGGAGTTGCCCCTGCCGTGCTTGGTCTTTTTGCCGCTCTGGAACTTGGAGCGTCTAAAGCGTATAAGGTGGCTTATACAAACTCGGGCGAAACAGGAAGCAGTTTTGGTGCAACTATGGACAGCGTTGTCGGTTATGCCGGAATTATTGTGCAGTAGTCTTAAAGTTTGTCTGTAATATTGCGACTAGGAAAAGAAAATGAATTCTTCCATATCAGCCGTATCTTTGCAAAATAATGCTTTAACAAATTTAGCTTTAGGCATTTCTGTTAGTCCAAGAAAATTGGGAAATTCAGATTTTGCCGCTGAATATTTCATGCAGTTTTTTAATCAAAAACAGAAGCACATGGACTTTTTGGCGTTGCGTTCTTTTCCTGTTAAAGCTTGTGTTTCTTGTGGTCGTTGTGATCAAAAAAATAATTTGCCTTGTATTTTGGATCGGTCAAAACCTGTTGAAACCCTTGAGTCTGAAAAAAATATTTTAGCGTTTGAAAATAGAGCTAATTATTTAGCCGATAGCGAAGACAACGCCAATTTTTTATTTGATAAGCTTTTTTCTGTTCCGGCTTTGTTGATTTGTTCGCCAATATATTTTTATCATGTTCCCGCTTTGTTTAAATCTTTGATTGATCGCAGTCAATATTGGTGGAATCGTAAATTGCAAGGGCATGAAAGATTTGCGACTTTACCGCCCAAGCGTTTGGCATATTTAATTTTAATCGCCGCTCGCCCTCAAGGGTTGCGTTTGTTTGAAGGGGCTTTAGTTAGCTTAAAATATTTTTTGGATATATTTAACTTTGAGTTGCAAACTCCTTTGTTGTTAAAGGGGTTAGACGCGAAAAATGCTTTAAAAAATAACCCCGAGGCTTTGGCGAATATTAAACAGTATGCGGAGTTTGGGGCAGAACAATTTTCTCTTGAAACGCTTTTGTAATGTTGTTGAGTAAACGGTTTGTTCTGCAATGTTTAAGTGCTGTGGGTTTGGGGGAACGGCGTTGTCTTTGTTGCGGTGAACCTTCAAAAGTACAGCATTTTTTCTTGAAGGGTGTTGCTTTTGATTTGGCGTTATGTGATTTGTGTCGAAGCTTGCTACCTTGTTTTCATGATTTTTTTGAATATGAACTGAATGGTAGCGATTGGTGTTTGACTGAAAAAAATATTAAACCTGAAAAGTATGATGCAAAAAAGAACTGTGCTAGTTGTTTTTTGCCTTTTTTTAATAATGAACATGCGATGTTTTCAGATGGTGAAGAATATAAGTGTTTGTATTGCATAACAAAAAATACTTGTTGGCGAGATATTTATTGTTATGGTGAATATACAAAAACCCTTAGAAACTTATTGTTGTCAGCAAAGTTTTCAAATAATTTAAGTGCGTTACATCTTGTTGGGTTGTTGTTGGCGGAAGCTGTTTTAATAAAACATCAACATAAATTTGGCGATAAAAAATTTGATTGGGACTTTATCACCGCAGTTCCTCTTCACCCAAAAAGATTGCAAAAGCGTGGTTTTAATCAATCTTTAGAGCTTGCCAAACAACTTGGCAAACTTTTTAAGCTTCCTGTTGAACAAAAGGCTTTAAAGCGTATTGTTTTTACCACCCCGCAAGCAGGCTTAAGCCAAAAACAACGCAGGCTTAACCTTGTGGGTTCAATTCAGGCAGGGACTTTGACTTCTAAGAAGTTTATCAATAATTTTCAAGGCTTAACTGTTTTGTTGGTTGATGATATTTTTACAACCGGAACGACGTTGGAACATTCTGCAAAGGCTTTGTTGGAAGCGGGGGTAAAAGCTGTCGATATCGCTGTGGTTGCAAAAACTTCAATGCTTTCGGTTAAGCCGTAAATCTTTGCACTTATCTTATTGTTTAATTTAGTTGGTTGGTTATAAAAAAAATAAAAAAACGAGCCTCAAATACTTTCAATCGTTTGAATAAAATGCTACATTGAAAAAACATTATTATTCTCTGATAGAGTCATTATAAAAGATATGACAATTTTAATTAAGAAGTTATAAGTTGAAATATATAACTGATTAGGTATTCGTTTAAAATTGTGGCAAAGCATTTTTGCGCCGCCCGTAAGAAGGAGTTTTTATGCCCTACCTGATAAAACAAAAAACCATACTTATAGAAGGTCAAACCTGTAAGATGGTTATAGAAGCACCCCATGTGGCTTCAAAAGCAAAACCGGGAAACTTTGTTATTTTAAGAGTTTCTGAAAACGGTGAGCGTTTTCCTCTTACTATTGCCGATGTTGACCAGGAAAACGGCACTATTGTTTTGGTATTTTTAATAATGGGTAAAAGCAGTGCGTTACTGTACTCCTTGAATGAAGGTGATTCAATCATGGACGTTTGTGGCCCTTTAGGAAAACCAACCCATATTGAAAAATGTGGAACTGTCGTTTGTGTCGGTGGTGGAACGGGTATTGCCGCCATGCACCATATCGCCAAAGGGCATCATGCCGCCGGAAACCACGTTGTTGCCATTATTGGTGCAAGAAGCAAAGACCTATTGCTTTTTTATGACGAATTGTCTGCTTTTTGTCCCGAAGTGTTAGTTTGCACAAATGACGGCAGTATGGGCGTTCAAGGTTTGGTTACGGATATTTTAAAAGCTAGACTGGAACAAGACAAAAACGTAGCCGAAGTCGTTGCTATCGGTCCTGTTCCGATGATGCAAGCTGTGGCTGATTGCACTCGTCCTTTTGACGTAAAAACAACAGTTAGTTTGAACCCAATTATGGTTGACGGAATTGGTATGTGCGGTGCGTGCCGTGTTGAAGTTGACGGAAAAACCAAATTTGCTTGTGTTGACGGACCTGAATTTGATGGTCATTTAGTTGACTTTAATCAGTTAAGACAGAGGCTTGGAGCTTTTAAAGAACAAGAAACCCTTTCTTTTGAAGAATATAAGTGTAGGTGTAACAATGGCTGATGCAAAACCTAAAAAAGCTGTGTTGCCACGAGCTGAAATGCCTTGTCAGCCGGCGGCTCAAAGAGTAAAAAATTTTGATGAAGTGGCACTCGGATACACAGTTGAAGAAGCACTATACGAAGCTAAACGTTGTTTACAGTGTAAAAAAGCCGGTTGTGTAAAAGGTTGTCCCGTTGAAGTTCCTATTCCGCAATTTATTGCTGAACTTGCCAAAGGAAACTTTGCCCAAGCTTATAAAATTATAAAAAGTACCAATAGTTTACCGGCTATTTGCGGGCGTGTTTGCCCTCAGGAAAACCAATGTGAAGGTTCTTGTATTTTAAACGCCAAAAAAGAACCTGTTGCTATCGGGCGGTTAGAGCGTTTTGTCGGTGATATGGCGATTCGTGGAGAAAATGCCTGTGAATTGGTTGATGCCAGTAATGCTTGTAGGTTAACCGACGAAAATTTAAAGGTTGCTTGTATCGGAAGTGGTCCTTCAAGTTTGACCGTTGCCGGTTTTTTAGCCAGTCGTGGAATAAAAGTTACGGTTTTTGAAGCCTTACATGAAACAGGAGGAGTTTTAGTTTATGGAATTCCTGAGTTTCGTTTGCCTAAAGAAAAGGTTGTTGGCCCTGAAGTTTCGGCATTAAAAGCCCTTGGTGTTGATTTTGTAACCAACTATGTTGGCGGGCGTTCTTTTGATATCGAAGATTTATTTAAACAAGGCTATAAAGCTGTTTATATCGGTGTTGGTGCAGGTTTACCCGGCTTTTTAAATATTCCCGGTGAAAACTTGAGTGGCGTTTTTTCAGCCAATGAATATTTGACAAGGGTTAACCTTGGACGTGCTTATGAGTTTCCGCTTTATGATACGCCAACTTTACGCGGTAAAAACGTAACTGTTTACGGGGCGGGAAACGTAGCTATGGACGCCGCCAGAACCGCTAAACGTCTTGGTGCCGAAAACGTTTATATCGTTTATCGCAGAACGGAAAAAGAAATTCCTGCCAGACATGAAGAGTTAGAACACGCCATTGAAGAGGGTATAGAGTTAAAGCTTTTATCAGCTCCGATAAAGTTTATTGGAGATGAAAACCATAGGCTTGCGGCGGTTGAAATACAAAAAATGCAACTCGGTGAGCCTGATGCTTCGGGTAGACGTTCTCCCGTGCCTGTTGAGGGTGAGACTTTTACTTTGAAAACTGATTTAGCGATTATTGCTGTTGGAACTCGTCCTAATCCGATTTTACTTGAAGCGACTCATGACTTAAAGCTCAATAAACGCGGATATATTGAAGTAAATCCGGAAACTAACGAAACCTCAATCCCTAACGTGTTTGCCGGTGGTGATATCGTTACGGGTGCGGCGACGGTTATCTTGGCTATGGGAGCGGGACGCTTGGCAGCAAGAGAAATTGCTACGCGCTTGATCGGAAAAGAAGCATTATAAAGCTTTTTTGAGTTTTTTACTTGAATTATTTACAGGGAGGGGCTTAATTCCCTCCCTGCTTTTATTATATATTTTTGATAACATATGCAGAATATTCAATTTTCCATGAATGCCAATCCTGATTTAAGTGGCGAAAAAAAACTGAAAATTATTCAGGTTGTTAATGTGCGTTGGTTTAATGCAACGGCATGGTACGCTCTTTTTTTGTCAAAACTTTTGAAAGAAGCTGGGCATGATGTTTTGGTAATCGGTTTAAAAGATACCGATAGTTTTAGGCAAGCCGAAAAGTTTGGTCTTAAACCAATTAGTCTTGATTTAAACAGCTCTAATCCGTTTAAAATATTTTCAACATTTTTTCGTTTAAAAAAACTTATTCAAACTTTTCAACCTGATGTGATTAATTGTCATAGAGGAGAGGGGTTTGTTCTATTTGGTTTGTTAAAAAAAATCTTGAACAGCTTCGTTTTGATTCGTACTCGTGGTGATCAACGTTTGCCTAAAAATAATTGGATTAATCGTATTTTGCACGTGCGGGTTAGTGATGCCGTGATTGCGACCAATCAATATATGGCAACGCACTTTTTGAAAGAAATAAAAGTAAGTCCTGAAAATTTATATACAATTTTTGGCGGAGTAGACAATTCAAAATTTTATCCCGCTCTTGAATATAGAGAAGAAATACGCAGGCGTTTGGGATATAAAAACAGCGATTTTGTACTTGGCTTATTGGGGCGTTTTGACTTGGTTAAAGGACAAAAAGAATTAATTAAGGCCGTTTCGCTTTTACATAAAAAAGGTCTTAAACAAGTTAAATTGCTTTTATTGGGTTTTAGCACTACATTAAAAGAAGAAGAAGTCAGAGCTTGGATTAAAGAAGAGGCTTTGGAAGAAAGCGTAATTATTACAGGCAAGGTAGATAAGATTAATGAATATCTTCAAGCTCTTGATCTTGGCGTTGTACCTTCTTTGTGGTCAGAAACAATAGCCAGAGCCGCTTTAGAGTTGATGTCGGTTGGAATTCCGACAATTGGAACAACTGTTGGGGTTATGCCGGATATTTTTCCTCATTCGGCGTTGATTCCTCCGAATAATATTGAAAAGCTGGCGGAATTAATTCAAAAAAGTATGGAAAATAAACAGTTTTTAACTCAAATTAAAGAAGCTGAAGAAATCATAATTAAAAAGTTGAGCATGGAATCTTTTTTAAATACGACTTTGATAATATATTATAAAGCTCTTGATAATCTCCATGCGAAACATTAATTTAATACTATTGTACAATAATTTTAAAGTAAATTTAACAAGGAAGGCTCTCTAAAAAACACGAATATAAAGAAATTAATGCGGTTTTGTTTGAGAGTTAACTTGAGATTTTGAGGGTGTAGCCCTAAAACAAAAAGTCAAATTTATTTTTTCGTAAAATGAATGATTTTTGTGCCTGAAGATGTTTTATACTATGTACATACAGAAGATAAAACGATGACCAAAAAACGCAAAACTGAGTTTTGCAATGATCTGAATTTAGAATTTTAACGGAGCATTAATGTATAGTGGATTAATTGTCGGGCTTGGTAACCCCGGATCTGAATATAATAATACAAGACATAACTTTGGTTTTATGTTAATAGATGGTATCATTCGATATGCAGAAGAAAAAGGGGCGGCGATTACGCGACTAAGTTCCAAGGGTAAATATGAACTTTGGAAGTGTCAAATTCAAAACCAAACTTGGCTTTTACAAAAACCTTTGACTTTTATGAATCTTTCGGGTGAGGCTGTTATTCCTGTTTTAGCTTATTATAAATTAAAGCCGGAACAACTTATTGTTGCACATGATGAACTTGACCTGCCACTTGGACGTATTAAATTTCAACTTGGCGGAGGTGCAGCAGGGCATAATGGCATCAAATCAATACTTCAATGTATTGGTGGTGTTGACTTTTGGCGTTTACGTTTGGGAATAGGAAAAAACCAAGTCGGTTCAAGTGCCGGTTATGTTTTAAATAATTTTTATTCTGAAGAAAAACAGTCTGTTGAAGAGTGTTTAACCAATATTTGTGATAAGTTTTGGAAGTATTTTAATAAAGGTTTTATAGAGTTACAAAAAGAACTTAATACGAAAAAACCTTAATTGTGCTTATATATTTGTTGCGTAATATGTTTTTGTGCAACAGGTATATATGTTTTAATATTTTGAAATAGTTATAGAATTAATCTTTTTTAGGTCGGGTTGTTATTGTGTTTTCTTTAAATGAGCTTATTGTGTACCCTGCTCAGGGGGTTGGGCGTATTTCTGCTATTGAAAATAAAACAATAGGAGGAAGTTCGCTTGATTTTTATATTGTCTGTATTTTAGGCACGAAAGTAACCCTCATGGTTCCTGTGAAAAATGCCGCCAATATAGGTTTAAGAAGCTTATGTTCTCGTGAAGAGGCGTTGTTGATTTTAGATTCTTTAAACAATGATGATGGTTTTGTCGGTTATGCCGGTCAAAACTGGAATCGCCGCCAACGTGAATATAGCGAAAAATTAAAAAGTGGAAAGCTCCCCGATGTTTGTTATGTCTTAAAAGATATAAGCATGATCGCCAAAAACAAAGACTTGTCGTTTGGCGAACGTCGTATTTTTGAACAGGCAATGAACTTGCTTTGTTCCGAGCTTTCTTCGGTTTTGGATAAAGAATTTATTGAAATAGAAAAACAGGTTGGCGGATATTTATCTCTTAGCGTTTTAGTTAATGATGAAATTCCCCAAACTACTTAAAATATAGCTATTTCTTTGTAAAAAATAAAAAAATATCATAAATTAATTAGTAATATGCAAAAAGAGAATATCGGAACTTTTAAACTTCTTAATAAAGATAATAAAGCACGCACAGGGCTTTTTTATACGGCTCATGGTGTTATTCAAACTCCAATTTTTATGCCTGTTGGTACAGTCGGAACAGTAAAAGCGATTGCCCCCGATGATTTAGATAATATTCAGGCGGAAATTATTTTAGGAAATACCTACCACTTACATCTTAGACCGGGTGATGAACTCATTAAGGGTTTTGGTGGGTTACATGAGTTTATTTCTTGGGATAAACCAATTTTAACAGATAGCGGCGGTTATCAGGCTTTTAGCCTTTCCTCTTTGCGTAAAATAAGTGAAGCCGGCGTGGAATTTCGTTCTCATTTAAACGGAGCGAAACTTAATTTTACACCGGAAAAAGTTATTGAAATTCAACGCAATCTTAATTCTGATATTATGATGGTTTTAGACGAATGTGTTGCTTATGGAACAGATAAGGAATATACCGCAAAATCAATAGAATTAACAACTCGTTGGGCAAAACGTTCCAGAGTTTATTACCCTCAAAACAGCGGGCAAAACCTTTTATTTGCAATCACTCAGGGTGGCTTTTTTAATGACCTTAGAACGGAATCAGTAGAGCAGTTAACTTGTGATGATCTGTTTGATGGTTATGCGATTGGTGGTGTTTCTGTTGGAGAACCAAAGCCCGAAATGTATCAGTTGATGGAACATACGGCCCCTTTGTTGCCTGAAACACGTCCTCGTTATCTTATGGGAGTGGGAACTCCTTTGGATATTGTCTATGGAATCGCCCAAGGTGTTGATATGTTTGATTGTGTATTGCCAACTCGCAACGCACGCAACGGAACTTTGTATACCTCGCTTGGTAAGGTGAATATTAAACGCAAAGAGTTTGCTGAAGACAAAAACAGTCTTGATCCAAACTGTTCTTGCTATACCTGTAGAACCTTTAGTCGGGCTTATTTAAGGCATTTGTTTGTTAGTCAGGAGCTTTTGGCGTTTAGGCTTAACTCGTTACATAACTTGACGTATTTTTTGAATATTGTGCAAAAAGCCAGACAAGCGATTAATGAAAAAAGGTATAATGCCTTTTTAAACGAAATGATTGCTTTATATCCTGATGAAGCGGCTTTGGGTGGAATAGGGCTTGGGGTATAGGATATAGAAGCGGTGTTTTATTGTTGGTTTTGTTTGGGTGGAATTGATATTATGTTGTTTTTATTATAACTTTTTTATTAATCCCAACGCTCTCACGAAATAGACCTTGCTTTGGTCGTCTCCGACTATTCATATAATAAAATTCATTTTATTATTATATTATATTAAATTTCATACTCTCGCGAAATTAATTTTACTGGTCGCCTCCGGCGGGCACGGGCTTTATGTGAAGCCCTTTGCATTCCCCACAACAGGGCTGCCGCCCTGTACCCGCAAACGCACCACGCATTAGTTGATGCCTATCGGCATCAAAAGTTTGAACGCACCGTGGTTTCTTTTAATGGCAATTATAGCTTGAAACTTTCTTGATTATAACGGCAACTAAAAACGTAAGTTTTTTGTAAAATAGATATGAAATTTTGTATTTATTAGGTTTAAGCTTTTTTGTAATCCGCTTAAAAACCCTATGCTCTCGCGAAATTAATTTTACTGGTCGTCTTATATATCTATAATAAAACTTGTTTTTATTATAACTTTATTATTAATCCCAACGCTCCCACGAAATAAACCTTACTTCGGTCGTCTCCGGCTATTCATATAATAAAATTCATTTTATTATTATATTATATTAAATTTCATACTCTCGCGAAATTAATTTTATTGGTCGTCTTCGTTTTTTATTTAACCACCATGTCCATGTAAAATTTAAGTTACTGTTTCTGTATGATGATTTAAACACTATTAATCTTTTCCAACAGCATAGTGTTAGCTTGCCAATGAAAGAGACTAAAGTGCGTTTAAACTTTTGATGCCGATAGGCATCAACTAATGCGTGGTGCGTTCGTGGGGTTAAGGGGCGACTAGCCCCTTATGGCGGGAATGCAAAGGGGAAAACATTTTCCCCGTGCCCGTCGGAGACGACCAATAAAATTAATTTCGTGGGAGTGTGAAGTTTAATATAATATAATAATAAAATGAATTTTATTATATGAATAGCCGGAGACGACCGAAGTAAGGTTTATTCCGTGGGAGCATTGGGATTAAAGATAATATAATAATAAAAATGTAATTTTATTATCAATATATGAGTAGACCAAAAACTTAATTTTGTGGAATCATGGGCTTTAAAAGTATAGGCTTTAAAGATAAACTATGATAAAAATGATTTATTGAATTATGTGTCAAATTATTACTGCACGATAGTTTTATTGCAACTTTCGCCAGAAAGATACTTCAGAAAGACACTCCAAAAAACACGCAAAAAATCCGTTTTGCAATGGTCTTTAATTAGATAAGGTTGCACACTTATCGCAGATACCTTCAAACTCTATGCGGGTATTGGTAATTTTGAATCCTTCAACACTGGGGATTTTGTCTAAGGTCATTGGAAGAGTCGTCATTATATCGCCGATGCGTCCGCAATGTGTACAACGTACATGCTGATGTGGGCTTAAATCGCCGTCAAATCTTTTTTGAGAGCCGGCATTTTCGATTTTTAAAATTTCGCCGTTTTCCGCTAAGATTTCAAGGTTGCGATAGACGGTTCCAAGGCTTATTTTGGGTATTTGTTCTCTTACGATATGATAAACTTCATCTGCTGTGGGGTGAGTTTTAAGTTTTTTTAAAACGTTAAGCATGACGGTGCGTTGTTTGGTGTTGCGAGTAGCTTGAGACATGTTTTAATTTCCTTTCTGGTCAATAAAATATAAAACATATAAATAAACAAGTGTGGTTAAGATAATCAGAATTTTGCTATAGGCTTGCTTATTATGTTTAATCTGTTAAATTTAAGTATTAGCCTCTAAATCTAAGCAGTAACTATTATTAACAGCAAACAAAAAAAAAGTAAATAATAATTATATAAAAAAAAGCTTGCAGAACTTTGATTTTATGGGTAAGTAGAAATGTTTTTAAATAAATACTCACAATAAGAGAAAAGCCCGGGGTGT
This sequence comes from Desulfovibrio litoralis DSM 11393, assembly GCF_900143255.1. Classification (NCBI taxonomy): domain Bacteria; kingdom Pseudomonadati; phylum Thermodesulfobacteriota; class Desulfovibrionia; order Desulfovibrionales; family Desulfovibrionaceae; genus Desulfovibrio; species Desulfovibrio litoralis. The sequence continues at coordinate 302,183 of NZ_FRDI01000003.1, read as the reverse complement.
TCAAAATGTTTTTGAACTTGACGGCTAAGGTCTTATTGGAGGCAAAACCCCTTTTAGGAGCTTTTTTATGTCTTATGTTAGCATGAAGCAAATGCTTGAGACTGGTGTCCATTTTGGTCACCAAACCAGACGTTGGAATCCAAAAATGAAGCCTTATATTTTTGGAGCTCGTAACGGAATTCATATTATCGACTTGCAACAAACCGTTAAACTTTTCCATACTGCTCATGACAAAATTGTTGATGCGGTTGTGCGTGGTGGTAAGGTTATTTTTATCGGAACCAAGCGTCAGGCTCAAGAAGCTATCGCTGGTGAAGCCGAACGTGCCGGTCAATATCACGTTACTCATCGTTGGATGGGCGGAACTTTAACTAACTTCCAAACTATCCAAAAAAGCATTGCTCGCATGAAAAAACTTGAAACAATGTTTGAAGATGGTTCTATTAATCGTTATCAGAAAAAAGAAATTTTATCTCTTCAACGTGAGCTTGATAAATTAAAGCTCGTGCTTGGCGGGATTAAAGATATGGAAAATTTACCTGCTATTGCTTTTATTATTGATCCTCAGCGTGAAGCGATTGCCGTTCAAGAATGCCGCAAACTCGGTATTCCTATTGTTGCGATTACTGATACAAACTGTGATCCTGATTCTATCGACTATGTTATTCCGGGTAACGATGACGCTATTCGTGCTATTAAGCTTTTCGTTGGCCATATCGCCAATGCTTGTTTAGAAGGCGAAGCCATGCGTAAAGAAAAAGGCGGAAAAGACGTTGAAGAAGAATTAAAGAAAAGTGCTAATGCCGCTTCTTCTTTAGTACAACAGGCTGAAGAAGAAACAGAATTACAGGGAGAATAATCATGGCTAACTATACAGCTCAAATGGTCAAAGAACTGCGTGAACTTACCAGTGCCGGTATGATGGATTGTAAAAATGCCCTTGAAGAATGTAAGGGTGAGCTTGATAAAGCTGTTGATTGGCTTCGTCAAAAAGGTTTGTCAAAAGCCGCCAAAAAATCAGGGCGTGCTACCTCTGAAGGCGTAGTTGCACTGCGTGTTAATGATAACAACACTTGTGTTGCTATGGTTGAAGTTAAGTGTGAAACAGACTTCGTTACTCGTGGTGATAAGTTCCAAGCTTTCGCCAAAAGCGTTGTTGAAACCGTTTTTAATAAAAAACCTGCTGATGCTACTGCTTTGGCTGATTTAACTTCTACTTCTTTGAATGAGCAAATTGCTATTATCGGTGAAAACATGACTATCGGGCGTTTTGCTCTTTGGGAAATGTCAACCCCCGGTGTAATTGGTGCTTATATCCACTCTAACGGAAAAATCGGCGTTTTGGTTGAAATTGATTGTACTAAACCCGAAACCGCTGCAAACCCTAAGTTAATGGAACTTGCTCGCAATATCGCCATGCAAGTTGCTGCTGTTAGCCCTGCGGCTTTAGATGCGGCAAGTCTTGACCCTGCTTTGGTTGAACGTGAGCGTGAAGTTTATCGCCAAAAAACTATAGAAGAAGGCAAGCCTGCGGATAGAGTTGAAAAGATCGTCGACGGTCGTATTCAAAAATTCTATAAAGAAGCTTGTTTGATGGAACAAGGATATATTCGCGATGATAAAGTCAGCATTAAAGACTTAGTCGCCGCCGAAGCTAAAGCCTTGAACGATACTTTGACTGTTAAGCGTTTTGTTCGCCTTCAACTTGGTGAAGATGCGAGTGCATAAGCTGTTTTAAATGAATCACAATAGGGGGTCGAAAGACCCCTTTTTTATACTTTGAGACTATTGCACGATCGTCTCAAAGTGGCTTTCGCCAGAAAGATACTTCGGAAAGACACTCCCAAAACCACGAATAAAGACAATAGGCTGGCTTTGCCTGGCAGTGGCTTGGGGGCTTGGGGGCTTCGGGGGTATCCCTCGAAACAAAAAGAAAATTTAATTTTCCTGTAAAATGAGTGCTTTTTGTGTTTGAGATTATGGTTTTTATTTTTAAAAAGCTTGTTGCTTTTTTTGAGCTGTGCTTTGCCTAATAAAAAAACTATAGCTTTTAATCTTAAACAGGTTTAATATATTTAATAAAGATTATTGCAAAGCTCCGTTTTGCGTGCCTTTGCCCTCGTTTTATGAGTGTCGTCCAGACGGAATACACTCTGAGCCTATTGTGCAATAATCTCTAATCG